>CANQYU010000006.1 GCA_947628145.1 uncultured Bacilli bacterium
CTTTATTACAAAGTTTATCTTTGTTTGTTACTTATCCATTTTTTTAAAAACTGACATTTTTAAAAAATCTTAACATAGCTAGTCAGTTCTACCCAATAAATAATCCGCGGATATATTATATTTCTTACATATCGTATATAAAAAAGGGGTAGCAATAATATTAGTTCCTCGTTCATATTCAGCAATAGTAGACTGACTAACATTTAATATTTCCGCTAGTTTTAATTGCGTTATTTTATTATTTTTACGAAATTCTTTAAGTCTATTACCAGATAATTTTTTATCTATATTCAAATTATTTTTTATATATTTTTTAGTATCATTAATATTTAAAATATAGTCTAAAGAAACATTAAAATAATTAGCTAATATATTAAGATATTTAATCGGAATAGTTTCATGTTCTGTTTCATATCTACCATATAAGCTTCTTGTTATTCCTAAAAGCTCCGCTAAAGTTTTTTGAGTTAAATTATTTTCTTCTCTTAAAGCTTTTAATCTTTCCGCATACATATTTTATCACCAAGTTAATTGTCTCATTTTTAAATTTTAAAATCATAAAAGGGACGAAATAATGATATTTTTCTTGACTTTGAGTATAGCAGATATTATAATTTAAATATAAGTTAGAAAATTTTAAGATAGTTGATAAAGAATAAGGAGAATAAGAATGAGAATAGAAAAATTAGAATTAAGTGATAATAAACTTAAATATATAGTTATAGGTGTAATAATAACTTTATTATTGGTAATATTAATTAATTATTTAACAAGTAGAGCAAATTACCGAAATACCGAGAGTATAGAATTAGCTAAAGGAACAATAAATTATAGTTTAGTCGATTTAGAAATAGTAAGTATAACAATAGATGGTGCTCCAAGTGATATTATGCCTGGAGATGGATATGTATTAAAAGATACAAGCTATTGTACCGAAAAAGTAGGAGACACCGATACACCAAGTGATACAATAAAACTAACATATGAAAATGGAATATTAAACATAACACCCTACACCACTAAAGGGACAAAGTGTTATTTAGAATTTGAAGAAGCATTATCAAATAAAATGGTCGCTAAGCTAGAAGAAAGGAAAGGTAAACAATATGAAATATTACCAATGCCAACAATAGATAGTGTAGCTAGTGCTTCTCAAGTAAGTAATACGTTATATACAACTGAAGATAATTATGGAACAAGTTATGTATTCCGTGGTAATGTTCAAGATAACTGGGTAACATTTGCCAATAAGAGATGGCGAATAATCCGAATAAATGGAGATGGAACATTAAGACTGATTTATCAATGTGGTAGTGCAAGTTGTACCGATACAACAGGAGATAATACGCAAATAAATGGAAGCAAATATATAGCATATAATGACACATATACTGATAATACCTATGTAGGATATTATAATCAAAATGGAACAACAAGTAAATATCCAGATGCCCACCAAGGAACAAATCCAAGCACCATAGCAGCTTATATAAATGAGTGGTATAGTGGAGCAGGAGCCATGACAAATTATACAAAATATCTAAGTGGAAATACAGGCTTTTGTAACGATAGACAAATAGCCCAAGTATCCAGAATCAATTTCAAAAATACAGGCTACGGTGGAGGTTCAAGCAATGCTACAGCCTATATAACACTAGATAGATTTCAAGATGCATCATGGAGTTGGCTCGGGACTCAAACACCAGATTTAAGATGTGGAGTAGACCCTAAAACGAAGACAGTGGATAATGCAGCATTACAAAGAGATTTATATACAACAGGCGACGAAACTGGAGACGGTAATGGAATACTCACCTATCCGGTTGGTTTAATAACAGCGGATGAAGTAGTAATGGCCGGAGGAAAAGGAGGAATAAACACTACAAGTTATTATTTATATACAAATAAGTATTACTGGACCATGTCTCCGTTTTACTTTAATAATGGTTATGCTTACGTGTTCTCTGTTAGTGATTTTGGCAATTTCAATATCAACACCGCCGGCGGCACTAGTGGTGTGCGTCCAGTAATAAATTTACGTGCAGATACAACTTTCTCAGGAGGAAATGGATTAGTAGGAAGCCCATTTGTAGTTAAAACTGATTAAAAAACTTGTCTATACCGCTTTTCATTCTTATTCACGTATAGACAAGAATATTTATCATTAGGTAGAGAGCAATTCTCTATCTTTTTTTAATTAAAATATTTAGGTTCATTAGTTCTCCCAAGTAAATAATCCGCGGAAATATTATATTTTTTACAAATAGTATATAAAAAAGGAGTAGCAATTAAATTTCTTCCACGTTCATAATTAGCAATAACAGATTGATTAGTATTTAAAAGACTTGCTAATTTGCTCTGTGTTAATTTATTACTTTTGCGAAATTCTTTAAGCCTTTGAGCTGCTTTATTAAAATTAATTTCTTCAAAATTTTTAAATTCTAAAATATTTGTAAATCCAAATATATAATCAATTGAAACTTTAAAATAATTGCTTAAAGTAATTAAATGCTTAATTGGAATAGTTATATAATTATTTTCATAATGATTATAAGTAGTTCTATCAATATCTAATATATTAGCTACATCTTCTTGGGATGCATTAGTGTTTTCTCTTAATAATTTTAAAATATTTTCGTAATTCATTATCTTTCACCAAATTAATTTTCTTATTTATATTATATAATATAAAATATACTAAATAAAAATATTTTCTCAATAAAAGAGTAAAAATATTATTATAATTAAAAGAAAACATTCTATTATTCTATTATTTAGAGCTTTCATATTAAACTAAATTATGCTATAATATTTCATAGAATAGGGTAGAGATTATGAATGCTAGAAAAAAAGAAATAACCATAACTACAATATTATTAGCACCATTTTTATTTATTGTCAGTTTTATTAAACATTTCTTTATCGGTGTAAAATTTGTTTTCTTTGACGCCTTTAAAAATATCTTTACCTATATGGCTAGTAATAGAGAATTTAATCGCATAAAAAGGGGTAAAAATATCACTAAAGAAAAATCTAAAAAAAGTGAAGCTCCTCTTTTATCTTTAAATGAAAGACAAAAAATAGCTCAAGAAAGACAAGCGTTAATTAAAGAAATGCAAAAAGAAATAAATATTCGTAAAGTATCAAAAGAATATTACAATTACTATGGTACTGATAGTCAAGGTAAAAAAATAAAAGGCATGATGAGTGCCACCAATAAAATAACTTTACATAATTTTTTAGCTAGCGAGGGTATTGATGTTTACCAAATTAAAAGAGCTTTTTGGCCCAATTTTTGTGAAAAAATAGGTATAAATACCGATAAACCTTTAAGTATTAAAGATTTGATTTTTTGGCTTACTCAAGTATCTACCTATTTAAAAGCCGGTATTACTTTAAATGATACTATTAAAATCATGGCTAAACAAGCAGAAAAAGACCAGGCTAAACACAAATTATATCGTTCTATTTCCTATGAACTTACTTTAGGGGAAACATTTAGTACTGCTCTTCAAAATCAAGGAAAAGTCTTTCCACCTTTGTTAATTAATATGCTTAAAACCGCGGAAGCGACGGGAGATTTAATTAAAACTTTAGACGATATGAGTAATTATTATACAGAAATAGATAAAACTCGTAAAGAAATGCTTAGTGCTATTATCTATCCCGCGATACTTTTAGTTTTTGCTTTAGCTATTTTAACCTTTATAATGGTTTATGTTATTCCGGAATTTATCAAAGTATATAACCAAGCTGGTATTGTGGTAAGTGGCTTTACGTTAAGTATAGTTAATTTAAGTAATTATATTACTAGTCATATTAATAGTATTATTCTTATATCTCTTGCAATTATTATAATTATGCTTCTATTATATCGTAATGTCACTAGTTTTCGAAAATTAGTTCAATATATTGGCATGAAAATTCCTTTCTTTGGTAAAATTATAATTTATCATGAAATAACCTTATTTACAAAAACTTTTGCAAGTCTTTTAAAAAATAGTGTATATATTATTGATAGTATGGAAATCTTAACTAATATAACTAATAATGAAATATATAAAAATCTTATATTAGATACCATTAGTAATATAGCTCGAGGTGAAAAAATATCCTTATCTTTTGCTAATAAATGGTATATTCCCGATGTTGCTTATTATATGTTAGTCACAGGTGAAACTACCGGGGAATTACCTTTAATGCTTGAAAAAGTAGCCAATTATTATAATGATATGCATAAGTCTCGTGTGACTAATTTAAAGAGTTTCTTAGAACCAATTATGATAGTTGTTTTAGCTTTAATCGTGGGTATTATTATTCTAGCTGTGGTTATTCCGATGTTTAGTTTATATAGTCAAATAAGATAGGTGAGAATATGATATTTATATTATTTTTTATAGGTTTTATTCTGGGTATTATTTATGCTTTAATCGCGGATGAAATACCTCTGCATTTAAAAGAGGTAACTCCCAAAGATAATAATTCTTGGATTTTAAATTTATTTATTGGGGTAATTAATGCCTTAGTTGTTCTTTTAAGTTATTATAACTATGGCTTTGGTTATGATTTTTTAGCTTCATTAATAGTCGCGGCTTTAGTTATTATCATTTTTATTACCGATTTTAAGTATATGCTTATTTTAGATAGTCCCTTAATATTAGCTAGTTTAATTATTTTAGGTTTAAAAATCTATTATTTTGATTTAAAAACCGCCGGTATTGCTCTTTTAAGTGGTTTAGGTTTATTTGTTTTCATGTTATTGATTGCTTTTCTAGGGAAAAAAATATTTAAAAGAGAAGCATTAGGCGGAGGAGATATTAAATTAGCCTTTGTAATTGGAATTATTATGGGTTTAAGATTAGGTTTAATTTCGGTTATTTTTTCTTCTTTATTAGCTCTACCTTATGCCTTAGCTACTATGCTTTTAAATAAAAATCGCGAGGTCCCTTATGGACCATTTCTAATTAGTACTATGGCGTTAGTTTTTATATTTAGTGATAAGTTTTGGAATTTAATTAACTTTCTAACTCATTTTTAGAAAGTTTTCTTTTGGTTTCTAACTAATTTTGCTTGCTAAAATATAAGTTCTAAGATATAATATTTAAGTATTTGAAAGAGGGCAATTTAATGAAAAATGTTAAAAATATTGAAATTACCATTAAAGGTGAAAAGTGGAGCACAGCTTTAGATAAAGCTTACAAGAAAAAAAATAAAGAAATAAAAATTGAAGGCTTTAGAAAAGGTATGGCCCCTAAAGAAATATATATTAAAAAAATGGGAATTGAATCTTTATATATGGATGCCGTAGATAATATTATGGATGAAGCCTATAAAGAAGCATTAAATAAAGCTAAAACAACTCCAGTTATTGAACCAACTTTAGATATTAAAGCTATTAACCAAGACGAGGTAACTTTTGTTTTTACAATAATAAGTAAACCCGAGGTAACTTTAGGAGAATATAAAAATTTAGGTTTAAAAAAAGAAACTGTTAAAGTAAGTAAAGAAGAAATAAATGTGGAAATAAAAAAACTTCAAGAACAACTAGCCGAAATTATGCCAAAAGAAAATGGTAAAATTGAAAAAGGTAACACGGCGGTAATTGATTTTGCGGGATTTGTTGATGGTAAACCTCTTGAAGGTGGTAAAGGGGAAAATTATCCATTAGAAATTGGCTCTAATACTTTTATTCCTGGCTTTGAAGATGGTTTAATCGGCATGACCGTGGGAGAAACCAAAGAATTAAATTTAAAATTCCCGGCGGATTATGTTCAAGATTTACAAAATAAAGATGTTAAATTTAATGTTACTATTCGCGAAATTAAGGAACGAATTATTCCTGAAATTAACGAAGATTTCTATAAAGATTTAGGTTATGAAAATATTACCACGGAAGAAGAATTTAATAAAGAGGTTGAAAACGTTATTAAAAATCGGAAACAAACAGAAATCGACGATAAATTCATTGAAGACTGTTTAGCTAAAGCTAGTGAAAATATGAAAGTAGAAATTAACGAAGAAATTATTGATGATGAGGTTCATAGAATGCTTCATCAATTTGAAGAGCAACTTAAAATGCAAGGTATTAAATTAGAAGATTATTCTCGTATTACTGGCATGACTCATGAAAAATTACATGAACAAATGGAACCGGAAGCTACTAAACGAGTTAAATATCGTTATTTATTAGAAGCCATTGCCGAAAAAGAAAATATCGACTTTACCGAAAAAGAGGTTAAAGAAAAAACTAAAGAAATGGCTGATAACTATGGTATATCTGAAGAAGAATTACTAAAAGCTTATGGCTCTAATGAAATAGTTAAATACGATATGAAAATGCATCAAGCTTTAGAAATCTTAAAAAATAACAATTAGGAAGTAAACTATTTCCTTTTTTCTTTATTTAAAAGCTCTGGTTTGGTATAATAATAATAGAAAGAGTTGATAATATGCCAAACTTTAAATATTTAGTTAAAAGGGCTCTAAATATGGATTATATGGCCATGGTCAAAAAAATAAATAGTATCCATAAAAAAACTGGCAAAAGTCGGCTTGCTATTTTGAATGATATGCGGCACTGTGCAATTAAATATGGGGCTGGATACATGGATTATGATTTATTCGAAATGTATAATTTAACAGAAGAGCAAAGAGATACTTATATTACAAGAGGTCGTAATAATGATTTAATAAAAAAATATAATAATCCCAATTATAATTATATTTTTAATAATAAATTAGAATTTAATAAATATTTTAAAGATTTTATCAAAAGAGATTATATTAAAGTTCGTGGGACTAGTAAAGATGCTTTAATGGCTTTTATGTTAAAACATCAAACTTTTATGGCTAAACCTCTTACTGGAACCTGTGGAAAAGGTATTGAAAAAATAAATATTAATGATTATGAAAATATTGACGATTTATATAATTATTTAACTAAAGAAGAACATAATTTTCTCCTTGAAGAAATAATTACTCAATGTGAAGAGGTTAACTCTATTTATCCCCAAAGTATCAATACAGTCCGGATAGTGACTATTCTTGATGATGCTCAAATTCCTCATATAATATGTGCTTATTTTCGAATCGGAAATGGTAAATACGTCGATAATTTCAATAGTGGAGGTATGGTTGCCCCGGTTAATGAAGAAACTGGCGAGGTCTTAATGGCAGCTATTGATAAAAATAAAAATTTATATACCGAACACCCCACAACTCATACTCGAATAAAAGGTTTTAAATTTCCTAATTGGAATGATGCTTTAGAAATGGTCAAAAAGGCAGCTTTAATCATGCCTGAGGTTAGATATGTTGGTTGGGATGTCTGTTTTAGTCCTTCTGGTCCTTTACTTGTCGAAGGTAACGAATATCCCGGTCATGATATTTATCAGTTGCCGGAACATACTCCTAATAAGCAAGGAATATGGCCCAAATTTACTAAAGCTTTTAAGAAGTAAAAAAAAGACAATTTTTTACTTTTTTTAGTAGACAAAAACTTTTTATTTATTTATAATAATAAGAAATTTAAGTTAATGGGAGGGAAAAGTTAAAGATGGAACAAATTTTACCAGTCATGCTCCTCAAAGGGCTAGTATTACTACCAAATCAAGAGGTAAAAATCGAATTAAACAATAAATTAAGTAAAGACATAACTAGTTTAGCCACTAAGTCTTATGAACGTCATGTCCTTGTTATAACCCCTAAAAATACGCTTGAAGAAGAGCCCGAGGTTAATGATTTACCTACCGTCGGAGTTGTTGGTAAAATTAAAAGTCGCATTGAGCTTCCTAGTGGTAATGTTAGAATTACTATTAAAGGTGTTGAAAGGGTAGAAATTTTAGGTTTTGATAATAATTCTGAAAATAAAGAAATATTAGAAGCAAGTGTTACTAAAATTGATTTACCCGAAATTGACGAGGTCGAAAAGAAAGCCACAATAAAAAAATTAAATGAATTAACTTTAGAATATGTAAAAAGTTCTTCCCATATCTCCAATAGTATTATTAATACGCTTAAAACTATTGAAAATTTATCTCGTTTAACGGATACTATTTGTTCCTTTATGCCTCTAAGTTTTGCTAAAAAACTGGAATATGTTGAGGAAATTAATGCTTTATATCGGGCTCGTAATTTATTAAAAGATATTAAAGTTGAATTAGAGGTTTTAAAACTTGACGAAAAATTAGACCAAGAACTTGAAAATAGTTTAGAAGAAACTCAAAAAGAATTTATTTTAAAAGAAAAAGTCAAAATTATTGAAAAAGAATTAGGTACTAATACCGAAAATGCTCCTAGTGAATATGAAAAAAAATTAGAAAGTCTTAATTTAAATAAAGCTATTTATACTAAGGCTCAAAATGAAATTCGTAAATTAAGTTATACTAATGAAATATCTCCTGAAAATGCTATTATTAGAAACTATTTAGAATGGCTTTTAAATTTACCATGGCATAAAGAAAGTTTTGAGAATTTTAATTTAGAAGATATTCAAATGAAACTTAATCATACTCATTATGGTTTAAATAGTATTAAAGAAAGAATTTTAGAATATGTTGCTTTAAAAAATAATAATAAAGATATTAAAAGTCCCATTATTTGTTTAGTTGGTCCCCCTGGCGTCGGGAAGACTAGTATTGCGAAAAATATTGCTTATGCTTTAAATCGTAAATTTTATAAAATAAGTATGGGCGGGTTAAATGATACCTCCGAACTTATTGGCCATCGTCGTACTTATATGGGCGCTGAACCTGGTAAAATAATTCAAGGTTTAAGAAAGTGTGGTACGAAAAACCCCTTATTCTTAATTGATGAGGTAGATAAAATAATTGTTAATTATAAAGATGACCCAACAAGTAGTCTTTTAGATATTTTAGATAGAGAACAAAACACCGAATTTATTGATAATTATCTTGAAGAACCCTTTGATTTATCCCAAATTTTCTTTATTTTAACAGCTAATAACTTAGAAAATATTCCTCCCGCTTTAAAAGATAGATTAGAAATAATTTATGTAAATAGTTATACTGCTCAAGAAAAATTAGAAATAACTAATAAATATCTTATTCCCAAAATTTTAGAAGAAAATAAAATAGATAATAAAATAATCTCTATAAGTGACGAAATGCTTTTATATTTAATAAATGCTTATACTTTAGAAGCCGGAGTTCGTGACCTAGAGCGGGTGCTTGAAAGAATTATTCGAAAATTAGTAGTACTTGGTAAAATAAATGAACGTACGAAAATTAGTAAAGTACGTTTAAAAGAATATTTAGGTGTACCTAAATTCCTTAAAAATGAAAATAAAAATGCCGAATTAATCGGGGAAATCAATGCTTTAGGAGTTTTAAATGGGGGAGGAATAGTTATTCCCGTTGAAACCGCAGTCTTTGAAGGTAAAGGTAATTTCAAGATAACTGGTATGCTTGGTAAAACTATGGAAGAATCAGTTAATGTCGCTTTAAGTTATATTAAATCTCATTCTCAGCAATTTAAATTACAAGACTTTTTCTTCAATTTAAAAGATATTCATATTCATTTTTTAGAAGGGGCTATGAAAAAAGATGGTCCTAGTGCAGGGGTAGCTATTGTTACTAGTTTATTAAGCATTCTTTTAAATAAAAAAATCAATAGCTCTCTTGGTTTTACGGGCGAAATTTCTTTAAATGGCGATATTTTAAAAGTTGGGGGTATTAAAGAAAAAATTATTGGAGCCTATAATAATGATATAAAAAAAATCTATATTCCTGCCTCTAATGAATTAGATTTAGAAGAAATACCTCCCGAAATTAAAAATAAAATAGATATTATTTTAGTGCGCAATTATGAAGAAATATATGTGGAATTATTTTAAGAGGGTAACCTCTTTTTGTCTAATTATTGACAAAACAATAGAGTGCATTTCTAAAAATATAAAATCAATGATATAATTTAGTAGGAGTGATTATATGCAAATTAAAGATATAATAGGTTTAGATGGGGCTAAGTTAGTCAAGGGAAATGAACAAGAATATTTGACTAATTTTTCCAAAGATACTCGAACTCTGCAAAAAGGGGATACTTATATTGGAATTAAAGGGGAACTATATGATGGCTGTGATTTTTATAAAGAAGCCATTCAAAAGGGAGCTAAAACTTTAATTTTAAAGAATATGGCTTTAGAAAATATTCCTGAAAATATTAATGTTATATTCGTTAATAATCCCAATGATTTTTTAATTGAATTAGCGAAAAAGAAAAGAAATACTTTAAATATTCCGATTATTGCGGTCACAGGAAGCGTAGGTAAAACTAGTACTAAAAATATTATAAGTGCTGTTTTAAGTACTAAATATAAAGTTTTAAAAACTAAAGGTAACTTAAATACTAAAATAGGTTTAGCTCTAACTATTTTATCCATTACCGACGAAGAAATAGCCGTGGTCGAAATGGGCATGAACCAATTTGGGGAAATTAGAGCTCTTACTAATCTTGCTAAACCTAATGTGGCGGTAATAACAAATATTGGAACTGCTCATATAGGTAATTTAGGTAGTAGAGAAAATATATTAAAAGCTAAATTAGAAATCATAGAAGGCTTAAATGGTCCACTTATTATTAATAATGATAATTCATTACTGCATGATTGGCAAAAAAATAATTCTTTTACTTATCCCATTATTACTTATGGTTTAGAAAATAAGAGTGATTATTTTGGTACTAATATAACTTATAATGCCTTTGGTAGTAGTTTTAAATTAAATAATGAAGATGTAAATATTAATGTTTTAGGTAAACATTTTATTTATAATGTCTTAGTCGCATTTGCGATTGGTGATTTATTTAAAGTTGAACATTCAAATATTATTGCTACTTTAAAACATTTAGAATTAGAACCCCATCGTATGGAGTTAATTAAGAAACCTTTTTATACCATTATTGATGATACTTATAATGCTAGTTATGATTCAGTTTATTATGCTCTTGAGGTATTAAGTAAGTATTCTAAAACCAGAATCGCTATTTTAGGGGATATATTAGAACTAGGCGAATATGCCCCAGAAATTCACCAAAAAATTGGTAAGTTAATTGTTTCTAATAATATTAATATTTTAATCACTATTGGTAATTTAGCTTTAGAAATAAATAATGAAGCTCTAAAAAATGGCTTTAATAAAAATAATAGCTATCACTTTAATACTAATGAAGAAGCTATTAATTTATTAAATACTTTAGACCTTAAAGATAGTACTATTTTAGTTAAAGCTAGTCATAGTATGGATTTTCTTACTATTGTTAATGCCTTAAATAAATAGTCATGTCGAATTTTGTCGAACGATTTTTCTTGCACTTATTATAATAAATGTGTAAAATAAAAAGCGTAGTTCTGAATGAAACCTACACTCCTTAAAAATAATAAATCATAAAAATATTCTTAGTTAACTTATTTAAGTTCAGAACTACTTAAATTTTAATTTAAAGCATAGGCTACAATAGTGGCAATAACACTACCAACCATTGCTATTAACATAACCCAAGCAAATATCTTTTTTGTTTTTTTACTCATATTTTTCACCATTTCTTTTTAATTTACTTATATAATTTATCATATTTCTAAGATAATTGCAATATAATTTAGTGGTGATTAATATGAAATATTTAAAAGCCGTAATTAAAAAGCAAAAAAAATATTTAAAGCTTTTTCTATTTATTTTAGGTATAGGCTTTATTATGGGTCTTTTTTTCTATTCTAAAACATCTAATTCTTCTATTTATGCGGAAATAAAAAATATCAGTACCACTCTTAGTACTACTCATATTAATTACTTATTTCTTCATTTACTTATTATTGCCTTTATATTACTTACCTCTTTAACTATTATTGGTACTTTATCTATTCCTCTATATATAATTTATGAAGGCTTTAGCCTTGGTTATAATATGGCTAGTTTAACTACTGTTTTTCACTTTAAAGGTTTAATATATAGTTTTATTTATATTCTTCTTACTAAAGGTTTATATCTTATTCTTATTGCTATTTTATTTAAAAAATTAATTAGTCTTATAAAATATTTAATCAATATATTAATTTATAAAAATACTTTAAAATATAATATTTATGCTAATTTAAAAGTTATAATAATCTGTCTTATAAGTATTTTTTTAAATGATATAATAATTTATTTATTTGCTCATAAAATACTTAAATATCTTGCTTTTATATTATAATTTTGCTTTTTTAAAACTTCATGATATAATATATCTGTGATGTTTATGGAAAAAGTTATTGTTGGCATAAGTGGAGGTGTAGATTCCGCGGTCGCTGCCTTATTATTAAAAAAAGAGGGATATGATGTAGAGGGGTTATTTATGCGCAACTGGGACTCTATGTTAAACAATGATACTCTCGGTAATCCTAATTTTAATGCGGATATTTGTCCTCAAGAACAAGATTATAATGATGCCTTAAAAACTTGTGAAATACTAGGAATTAAACTCCATCGCGTTGATTTTATTAAAGAATATTGGGATTATGTTTTTACTTATTTTTTAGAAGAATTAAAAAAGGGAAGAACTCCTAATCCCGATATGTTATGTAATCGTTTTATAAAATTTGATTTATTTAAAAAAGAAGCCTTAAAATTAGGTGCCAAATATATAGCCACCGGTCATTATGCTCGTTTAATTGATGGTAAACTTTATAAAGCTAAAGATTTAAATAAAGACCAAACTTATTTTTTAGCTGCCCTTAAAAAAGAACAATTAGAAAATGTTTTATTTCCTTTAGGGGAACTTACCAAACCGGAGGTAAGACAAATTGCTAAAGAAGCTGGTTTAAATGTTGCTAGCAAAAAAGATTCCACGGGTATTTGTTTTATCGGAGAAAGACACTATCAAGAATTTATTAAAAACTATTTAAAACCTAATCCTGGTGATATTATTGATGTCAAAACAGGTAATATAATTGGTAAACATACCGGACTTATGAATTATACTATTGGTCAAAGAAGAAATGTTGGTTTAAGTGGCGATGAAAAAAGACATTATGTATGTGGAAAAAATGTTGCTAAAAATATTTTATATGTTGCTTTTGGCGAAGATAATTCTTATTTATATAGTGATGCTTGTACTCTTGAAAATATTAATTTAATGGCTCCTTTACCCCCCAAGCTTCATGCTAAATTCCGTTATAGAGGGGAAGATGTTCCCATTGTTGTTGAAAAAGTCACAAATCAAGAAATTAAAATCAGTGAACCAGAATTAGCTAAAAGCGTCACTCCGGGCCAAGCTTGCGTTTTCTATGATGGAGAAGAATGTCTTGGATGTGGTTTTATTAAAGATGTATATAAAAATAATGAAAAATTATGGTATTTAAGTTAATTTAAGTTTTTTACTTAAATTTTTCTTTTGGAAAGGACTCAAAAAAATTGTAATATACTTGACAAGTAAGTGTTAAGTACATTATAATGTAAGTGTAAAAGTATAGGAGAATCAAAAATGAATTGTTTAAATGAATTATTACAAGAACTTGGTATTTCCAAAGTTAGATTAGCCAAATATTTAAATGTCTCTCGTCAAATGGTTTATAATTATTTAGAATTAGAAGACATTAATAAATGGCCTAAAGAAAAGAAAATATTACTTTTAAAACTCCTTGACATTGAAGATGGCGAAGAAAATACTATTAGTAATATTAAAATTACCACCGACTATTTAATGGCCGTGGAAAATCGTTTAAATCAAGGCGTTAAAAATTCTAGTGATATGGATAATTATTTTGATATGAAAGGCTTAAATAAAGAAGAACAAACTTTAATTGCCGATATTACCTATCTATTAAAAGAAAAATTAATGGATGAGAATAATAAAGCTGAAAATACCCATGCCATTACTTATTTATATCATATGTTACAGTCTATTGATAATGTTCCTGAAATTAAGTATATTTTAGGTTATATGTCTAAAACTACAGGATTTATTAATCCTGAAGAATATGCTTTCGATGAAGAACGCCAATTTATTTTTGAAGGAATTTTATATTCCGCTTTAACTTTATATAATAATGGGGGAGCTTCTAAGAGCAAGCTTCAAGAGAGCCATAAACGTTTTGTTCAAGAAATAGAACAAAAAAATGAAGAAAAATTAAGTCG
The DNA here is from genome assembly GCA_947628145.1 of uncultured Bacilli bacterium. Lineage (GTDB taxonomy): Bacteria > Bacillota_I > Bacilli_A > RF39 > UBA660 > Caccenecus. The sequence goes on from CANQYU010000006.1 coordinate 14,130, forward strand.
TACTCAACAATTAAATACGATTAAAATTCAAGCTTTAAGAGAATTAGGTTATAATCAAATAAATGAACAAAATGCCGCGGAGGTATTTGAGAAAATCGCCGAAATTCAATCGCGAAAAGTATAATTACAAAAAGTGGGGTAGTAAAATGCAAAAAAAATATATTCTTATTGGGGTCTCTTTAATAATTATTTTAGCTCTAATCTTTTTATTAGTCGGAGATAAAAATTTAAATCTTAAAAGTCCCGAAATTGAAAAATTATATAGTTATCTTGGTGAGGTCGATGTTTACCATTGTGGTGGTTTAAATACTTATAGTTCGGAAGCTGTAACCAAGGATACTTTAACATCTGATACTCGTTTATGTATGGCTTATTATAATATTCCCGCCAAAGACATCAGCTCTCAAACTGTCGAAATAACTGGTAAAAATGCTAATTCTTTAAATATTTGTAAAGTAGGCGAGGGGACTACCCTTTCCGCCGGGGATAATTCTAATTGTGCTTATACTAAAATCAGTAAAGAAAGCCTTAAACAAGCATATCTTGAAATCTATGGCGAAGAACCTAAAAAATATGAAGAATTTAACATATCTAATACTAAAAGTTGTTATTTAGAAGAAGATACTTATTATTGTGGTGATGCTGAAACTTATAGTATCTCCATAATGCCTGAGACTAATATCTATCGTCTTAAAAAAAGTGCTTTAAAGAGATTTAATGGCGATATCATAATTAGTGATTACTTTTTAAAAATTGCAAATAACAAATGTTATTTAACCGCGAGTGGGGAAGAGGAGAGTAGTACTTGTACTGAAGCCCTATCTAAATATTCTAACTTTGATTCTCTATCTAATGCTGAAAAAGCGCAATTTGTTAAAAAATATGGTAAACTATATAAACATGTCTATAAAGAATTAAATAATAATTATTATTGGTCAAAAAGTTATTAAAGGGAACTCTCCCTTTTTTCTTTTTTCCCCTTTTTTAAATTTAAAGCCCCCTTTCTTAATATTTCCTAAAATATTTTCTAATTTTTTCTTATATATTTATCTTATAACCTTATTTATATATATAATAAAGATATAACGCGTATATTAACCTTATTTAATAATATAATAAGGTTATAAATAAAACTAAATTAAATATTTTAAAATTAAAAATTTTTAAGTTTCTAAATAAGTCTCTAAATTGTTTTTACTTTTTATAGACTTAAATAGTAATTTAAAATACTATAACCAATAACCCAAAATAACTTAAATTTATCATGTTTTTTTATTCAAAAATAATTATTCGCAAAATGTATATTATGTTAACTTGAACCTCAGAAAAACATTTTATAATTAACTAATGCTGAGTAAATAATTAATTATAATAAGTCCTACTCCTAAACCCATGCCTAATCTTAAATAAAACCTTTGTTCATATTTTAAAGCTTTAGGTAAAATTACCTCTATTGATAATGTAATCATTATTCCGGCAACTAAAATCAGTATAATACTAATAAGTGCATTCGTAATATACTTACTAAGAAATATATAAGCAATTATCGCGCCTATTGGCTCCGCTATACCTGATAAAAATGTTTTAAATAATGCACTCTTTTTTGAGTTAGTCGCATAATAAATTGGAACCGCAATAGAAATACCCTCTGGGATATTATGAAAAGCAATTGCTAAACCTAGTTTTATCCCTACCCTAATATCTTTATATGAACTCATAAATGTGGCAATACCCTCAGGAAAATTATGTAAAATTAAAGCTAACATATTAAGTATTCCCAGCTTATATAAATCACTTTTTTTAACCTCTTGTTTAGTCATTAATTTATTTAAATATTTAATTAATATTATTCCTCCAATAAATGCCAAAATACCTATAATTATTCCGCTTGTAATCCCCTTTTCTTTTAAAAGCGTATAAGAAGCCTCCGGAATTAAATCAGTAATACTTATTCCTACCATAATTGCTAAAGAAAAAGCTAAGGAACCCGCGATAAATTTATTTATATTTTCTTTTTTAAATTTAAAAAATATTACTAATCCCCCGAGCATAGTCGATAATCCTGCTAAAGTTGATACTAAAAGAGCACCAATTATTTCCATATCATCACCACTAAATTATATGAATTATATTATTTGTTTAAGCCATAATAATAGTGGGAGGGAAAAGAAAATGAAAAATCAAAATAGAAGACAAGAAAATTCTAGAAATTCCAGAAACGAAAGTTCTAGAAGCTCTAGAAATGAAAACTCTAGAAATTCCAGAAGCGAAAGTTCTAGAAGTTGTCGTAATGAAAATTCTCGAAGCGAAAACTCAAGAAATAATCGTTAATTAATTTTTAAAAGAAGCCAGGTTTTATGGCTTCTCTTTTTTTAATAAAGGATGATTTTCATATTCTTTTTCTAACTTTTCATTAGTTATATGAGTATATATTTGAGTTGTCGAAATATCACTATGACCCAGTAATTCTTGCACTATTCTTAAATCTGCCCCATTATTTAATAAATGAGTCGCAAAGGAATGCCTTAAAACATGGGGACTGATATTTTTTTTAATACCTTTATCTTCACATAATTGTTTTAAAAATTTAAAAAAAGCTTGTCTCGTTATTTTCGTATGTCTCGAACTAATAAAGACATATTCGCTATCTTTAGCTCCCAATAATTTTTCTCTTCCATGAGCTATATAATCTTGCATTGCTTTCTTCGCATAATCATTTATTGGAACAATTCGCTCTTTACTACCCTTTCCCATTACTTTAATGGTATTATCATTTAAATATAAATTACTCATAACTAAATCACATAATTCAGTAATTCTTATCCCACTTGCATATAGTAATTCTAACATTGCTTTATTTCTTAAATCATAAGCTGTACTTGTTTTTATATCTAATAATTTATCTACCTCTTCTTCTGTTAAATAAACTGGTAATTTCTTTTCTAATTTCGGCATTTTAATATTTTCACAAGGATTAATCTTTATTATATTATGTTCTACTAAATATTTATAAAAATTATTAATACTCGTCAAATGATGGGCTTTGGTTTTGGCTTTTTTATTAATTTCTTTTCTTAAATATTCTTGAATATCTTCTTTCTTTAAATAAATTATATTTTGTTTAAAGTAGCGAGCAAAATTAAGTAAATCATATCTATAAGAATTTCTACTATTTATTGAGGTATTATATTCTGTTACTAAATATTCTTCAATATAAGTTTTAAGTTCTAAATTTCGTTTTAAAACCTCATCTTGTGCTTCTTTTTCCATTATACCACCTATACTAATTATAACACGTTATCTTGATTTTATGGTATAATTAATTTGGTGATTATATGGAACTTTTAGCAAATAAAATTCGGCCTCAAAAATTAGAAGATATTATAGGTCAACAACACTTAATTGGGGAAAATAAAGTTCTTTCTAATTTAGTTAAAAATGGTAAATTATTTTCTATGATTTTATATGGTAAACCTGGTATAGGTAAAACCTCCATAGCTAATGCTTTAATTAATGAACTTAATATTAAATCTAAATTTTTAAATGCTACGACTAATAATAAAGCTGATTTTGAAATAGCTATTGAAGAAGCTAAAATGTATGGTGAAATGTTTTTAGTTATTGACGAAATCCATCGCATGAATAAAGCTCAACAAGATATTTTACTCCCTCATATTGAATCTGGGTTAATTATTTTAATTGGTCTTACTACATCTAATCCATATCATAAAATTAATCCCGCTATAAGGAGTAGATGTCAAATATTTGAATTAAAAGAATTAGAATTAGAAGATATAATTTATGGTATAAAAAAAGCTTTAAAAGAATTACCAAATATTAAAATAACTGACGAAGCTATTAAATGTATAGCTACTCTTAGCGCTGGCGATTTTCGCTCTGCCCTTAATTTATTAGAAGTTTGCTATTATTCTAGTAATGAGCATAATATTACAATTGAAGATGTTAAAGCCATTAATAATAAAGCTGTTTTCTTTCATGATAAAGACGAAGATGGCCATTATCAAGTATTAAGTGCTTTTCAAAAATCCATTCGCGGAAGCGATGTAGATGCTTCTTTACACTATTTAGCTCGCCTTTTAGTCGCGGGCGATTTAGATAGCATCGAAAGACGTTTAAGTGTTATTGCTTATGAAGATATTGGTCTTGCTAATCCCGGCATAGGTCCTAAAGTTATGGCTGCCATAGAAGCCGCAGAATTAGTTGGTTTACCTGAAGCTATTATCCCTTTAGGAACTATTGTCACCGAAATGGCATTATCTCCTAAAAGTAATAGTGCTTATTTAGCTATAAATGAAGCTATTAATGATATTAATAAAGGTTTATCGGGAGAAATTCCTAAACATTTAATAAATCCCTCCCCTGATTATATTTATCCCCATAATTATAAAAATGATTATTACCCTCAAGAATATTTACCGGAAAAACTTAAAAACAAAGTTTATTATCATAAAAAAGATAATAAATATGAAGCTAATTTAAATAAAATATATGACGAAATGCGAGGTTTAAAATGAAAATAAGTATTATTGGCATAGGAATATATAGTATAGCTTTAGCTTTAAATATTCCCTCAAACTATAAAATAACGATGTGGACTGAAAATATCGAACTAGAAAAGCAATTTAAAAAAAACCATCAATTAATTCCCATCACTGATGTTTTAATTCCCTCTAATATTAAAGTTACATCAAATATTAAAAAAGCTTTAAATAACCCTGATTTAATTATTATAGGTACCTCAGCTAAATATGTCAGAAATGTTTGTACCAGTATAAAAGAATATTTTAATCCCCTTACTCCTGTTTGTATTGCTAGTAAAGGAATAGAAAATGGTACTTGTAGTTTTTTATCAGATATTGTTAAAACTGTTTTAAAAGCTAAACATCTAGCTGTTATTTCTGGCCCTACTTTTGCCATAGATTTAATTAATAAAGAACCTTGTAGTTTATCTATTGCTTCCACTAGTAAAAAGGCTTTAAAATACGTTAATATGGCCTTAGCTAGTAATAATTTAAAATTAAGAGCTAATAAAGATTTATATGGTACTGAAATTTGTGGTAGTATTAAAAATGTTATTGCTATTGCCGCCGGTATTTTAGATGGTTTAGGTTATAAAGAATCTACTCGAGCTTTTTTAATTACAGAGTCTTTACATGATATTAAAGAATTATTAGGTAAACTTGATTGTAATCCTAAAACTATTTTATCTTTTGCTGGCATTGGCGATTTAATTTTAACTGCTAACTCTCCTAAAAGTCGTAACTTTAGTTTTGGTGTTTTATTAGGTAAAAAAGCTTCTATAAGACAAATAAATAATTACTTAAAGAAAAATACTACCGAGGGCTATTATACTCTTCTATCCATAAAAGCTTTAACTAAAAATAAAAAAATAAAAATACCTATAATAAATATAATCTATGATATAGCTGTAAATAATAAAGAACCCGAAATATTAGTTGATTTTCTAATTAATAAACAATAAAAAAGATAGAGAATTACTCTCTACCTAATGATAAATATCTTGTCTATACATGAATAAGAATGAAAAGCAGTATAGACAAGATTTTTTAATCAGTTTTAACTACGAATGGACTACCACTTGTTCCATTGCCCCCTGAGAATGTTATATTAGCTTTCAGATTGATTACTGGACGCACACCACGAGTGTCGTACACGTTGGTGAGGTAGAGGCGGCCATAATCATACACAGAGAACACGTAAACATAACCGTAAGCGTTCAAGTAAAACGGAGACATGGTCCAATAATACTTGTTCGTATATAAGTAATAACTTGTATTATTAGTTCCCCCTTTTCCTCCAGCCATAGCAACTTCGTCTGCAGTTATTAATCCTACTGGATAAGTAAGTATTCCATTACCATCTCCAGTTTCGTCACTTGTTGTATACAAATCTCTTTGTAATGCCGCCTTATCCACTGCCTTCGTTTTAGGGTCTACTCCACATCTTAAATCTGGTGTTTGAGTTCTAAGCCAATTTAATGACGAATCAAGAAATCTATCTACTGCTGCATATGCTGTCGCATTACTTGAACCACCGCCATATCCTGTATTGTAATAATCGCTTCTTGATACTCGGGCTATTTGTCTATCGTTACAAAATCCTGTATTCCCACTTAGATATTTTGTATATCCTGTCATTGCTCCTGTTCCACTATACCAGGTATTTATATAACTTGCGATTGTACTTGGATTTTTTCCTTGATGGGCATCTGGATATTTACTTGTTGTTCCATTTTGATTATAATATCCTACATATGTATTGTCACCATAATCCGTATTATATGCTATTCCTGTGCCTCCATTTATCTGAGTATTGTTACCTGTTGTATCCTTACAATCAGCAGTTCCACATTGATAAATCAATCTTAATGTTCCATCTCCATTTATTCGAATTATTCTCCATCTTTTATTAGCAAATTGCACCCAGTTATCTTGAACATTTCCGCGGAATACATAGCTTGTTCCATAGTTATCTTCAGCTGTATATAGTTTTCCTGTTGAGCTTGTTGTATCTGTTGAACTTATTGTTGGCATTGGCGATGTTGTATATTGTTTTTTTGCTTGAGCTTCCAACTTAGCAAGCATTTCCTCAGCAGTTGGCTTATAAAACTCTAAATAACACTTTGTTCCTTTTGTGGTATAGGGTGTTATGTTTAATATTCCATTTTCATATGATAATTCTATTGTATCACTTGATGTATCGGTGTCTCCTACTTTTTCCGTACAGTAGCTTGTATCTTTTAAGACATATCCATCTCCAGGCATAATATCACTTGGAGCACCATCTATTGTTATACTTACTATTTCTAAATCGACTAAACTATAATTTATTGTTCCTTTAGCTAATTCTATACTCTCGGTATTTCGGTAATTTGCTCTACTTGTTAAATAATTAATTAATATTACCAATAATAAAGTTATTATTACACCTATAACTATATATTTAAGTTTATTATCACTTAATTCTAATTTTTCTATTCTCATTCTTATTCTCCTTATTCTTTATCAACTATTTTAAAATTTTCTAACTTATATTTAAATTATAATATCTGCTATACTCAAAGTCAAGAAAAATGTTGTATATCGGACCATTAAATTTTAACTTAAAGCAATAAATGAGACAATATAACTGGTGGTAGTTATGAATTATGGACTAAAGTTAAAGAAATTAAGAATAGATAATAACTTAACACAAGAAGATGTAGCCCAGGTTTTAAATATAGCGAGAATAACTTATAATCATTATGAAACTCAAGAAAAAATAATTCCATTAGAAAGATTAATTGTTTTATGCAATTACTATAAAGTTTCTTTAGATTATATTTTCAATTTAAATAATCTTCAATATAGCAAAATTAATAAAAATTTAGCTCAAAAATCAGTTGGAAATAGATTAAAAGAATTTAGAAAAGAAAACAAAATAACTCAAGTAAAACTAGCAGAAATGCTAAATACTAATCATTCAGTTATTGCTAACTATGAATGTGGCAGATACTTAATTTCTACATCATTTCTTTATGCAATTTGTAAAAAATACTCTATCTCCGCGGATTATTTACTTGGGAGAATTAATGAGCCTATATATTTAAAAGACAATGAAAAGCATTAATCATTGTCTTTATTTATAATATCTAAAAATATATAATTAACTAAAGTTAAACCTGCTATACCTGGAACAAATATTGCGCTTCCTAACCCCTCTTCTGTTTTTATAGCATTAGCTTCACTAAATACTACCGGAATATTTAGAGTTATATTTTCTTTTCTTAATAATTCTCTTAATTTTTTAGCTAAAGGGTCATTAAAAGTTTTATTAAGTTTGGTAACTTTTATTCCCTTTATATCTAATTTTCTTGCTGTTCCTAAACAAGTTATAATTTTATTATTATGTTCTTGAGCATATTTAATTAAAGCTATTTTAATATTTATATCATCACAAGCATCAATTATATAATCATAATTTTCATTTATATTTTCTTTAAAATTATCTTTAGTTAGAAATAAATCTTTGGCTTTAATATTTAAATCAGGATTTATACTTAAAGCTCTCTTTTGTGCTTCTAAAGCTTTTTTATTATTTAAATTATTAATATTAGTTATAATTTGTCTATTTAAATTACTTTCTTCTATTTTATCGCCATCAATAATAGTAATATTTAAAAAACCGCTTCTTACTAAAGCTTCTAAAGCAAAACCGCCAACTCCTCCAACTCCAACTAAAAGAATATTAGCTTTTTCTATTTTTTCTAAATCTTCTTTAGTAATCAATTTTAATAATCTATCAAACATAAATAACACCCTTTAAATTATAGCAAATAAAAACCCAAAGGAAAAGTCTATTCGTCGATAAAATCCCGCGCACTCGCAGGTGGTAAGAAACATATATACTTCTGGATTCTGGCAAATCAAGACCAGCATTCAACTCCATATATAATTATTCTCCCTAAATTATCTCATAGTCGGTTTTATGTAAAATAAACTATATCCTCTAGGTAATATTATTATATCATATTATCCAAATATTATTCAATAAATATGACATATCTTTACACTAAAAAAATCAGAGTGTGCTCTCTAATCTTCCTTTTTTAATTCCCATTTAATGGCTGGGTTCACCGCTTTTCTTAATTTCCTCTTATGGCGGGAATCACCGCTTTTTTATCGCAAATTACTTGCTGAATTAATATTATCATATATATTATATCTTGTCAAATTCGCCATTATATTCTAGACACTTTTCTTCTAATAAAATAAAATTACAACATCGCATTTTTATTTTTTTATCTAAAGTATTATTTATATATTTCTTGTATAAAGTATTAGCTTGCCTAAAAATATAATTATAATGTCTGTTTAACCATCTCAATTGTAAATGTAATAATTTACTGTATTTTAAATTTTTATCATTCAAATCCAATATTTTATAATTAGCCTTTGTAAGAGGAAGCATATTATTAAAATTAATTGCTCCTAAATTCCCATTATCAATTTTAACAAAATCTAAATTATTAGGCATACTTTTATGTTTTGGTTTTGGACTTGAAAGAGGCGCAAAATATTCACAATTATTTATTTCAAATAATATTCCTAAATATGGCCTTAATTCTTTTGTACCACTATTATAACAAACTTTATTATCAAAGCTTCTTAAATAATCGCAATAATGATAATCAACTTTTACTAATCTAAATTTTTCCACTACTTTCACCTTCCCTGTGTTTTCATTATAGCATACAAATATACGCATGTCAAATAAGTCAAAAATAAAAAAATTAGAGTTTTTAACCTCTAATCTTTTTTAAGGCCCTTCTTTCGGTGGGGCATCACCATCTTTTTATTAAGGCCCTCTTTATTGGTGGGGCATCACCGCTTTTTATTAAGGCCCTACTTACGGCGGGGCATCACCATCTTTTTATTAAGACCCTCTTTATCGGTGGGGAATCACCGCTTTTTTATTGCAAATTTCTTTGCTGAATTAATATTATCATAAATATTATATTCTGTCAAACTTTATAAGTACTAAGTTTCTCGCCATATTTCATACCAATTTTTTAAATTAGCTAAACCATCTCCAGCTATATCTTTAATTGCCGCCCAAGTTAAGCCAAAATTCTTTTTAAGTTCGGTAAAGCCTTCTTTGGCCTCGGCACATAAATTTGGTTCACTAGTACAAACTTTAGCTGTTATATTTAAATAAGCTTCAACTATCTTACTTTTAATATTAGTATACACTTTATTAAAAGTATTGCTTATACTTTCTTTATATCCTGGAAAATATTGTTCTATTTTAGTATCAAAATATAAAGCTAGAGATAAAACTTTTAACTTAGCACTACTAGTTAAATCATTAAAAGTATATCCTTTAATGGTGCCATTATAAAATAAGAAATCGACAATAGTTACAAATCCACTTTTTAATACATTAGTCTCTTTACCAGTATCTAAATTAGTTTTATAAGTATTAAAATAACTTATTACACTTGTATCCGCATTACTAGTATTATTAGGAGCACTCTCATTATTACTTGTTGTATTAGAAGACGGAACGTTTTCTTCTTTATTAGAGCTAGAAGGCTTATTTGTTTCTGTATTAGTTTCACTTTCACTTAAATTAGGCTCAAGGGTAATATTTTCCTCTGGTGTTTCGGGAATTGTGTTAGTAGAAATATTTTGCTCATCTTGTTTTTCGGCAACTTTTATTAATTCTTCGTCACTAGCTTTTATTGTTTTAGGACTAACTTTGTTATCTAAATCTTTTTCATAATAACTAAATTTTACTTGAGTCCCCACATCATATGTTCCTTTAATATTTTGAATTAAAAAATCTTCATCTTCAGTTTCGAGCATTACATAATCTGCACCCGTGATAATAACTATTCCTTGAATTTCTTTTAATTCCTCTTTATTTTGAGGTTTAATTAAATAAATAATAATTCCTCCGGCTATGAGTACTAATAATAGAAGCCCTATTATAATAATATTTTTCATTTTATCACTCATTTAAAGCCCCTCCTAATAAATATATTATAACACTTAAAAAGCTAAAACTCAAATTGTCTTAGCTTACTTAAAATTGACAAGTAAAATTATTTATTATCTTTAATTATTAAGTTTTTGATTTAATATTTCTTTAGTTAAAACTGGATTAGCTTTACCCTTAGTATTTTTCATAACTTGTCCCACAAAATAATCAAATAAATTAGTTTTACCAGCTCTATATTGTTCAACTTGCCCTGGACTATTACTAATAATTGTATCAATTATATTCATTAATTCTTCTTTATTATTTATTTGGGCATTATCACTACTTACATATTCTTTAATTTCTTTTTCTTCTTCTAAAACTTTAAAGAATATATCTTTCGCTTGTTTTGAACTAATAGTTCCATCATTTATTAAATCAGTTAAATCTTTTAATCTTTTAGGAGTTAAAAATATCTTCTTAATCGTAATATTATATTTATTAGTATATCCTAAAATTTGCGTTGTAATCCAGTTAGCTGCGATTTTAGGAGTAATACCTAATTTTACACATTCCTCAAAGTAATCTGCGACCTCTCTTTCTTTAACTAAAATGGTCGCATCATAATTACTTAAACCATAATTATTTATATAATCATATTTTCTTTCTAAATGTAATCTTGGTATTTCTTGTTTTAACTCTTCTAACCATTCTTTAGTGATTTTATATTTAGGAATATTAGGCTCTACAAAATATTTATAATCAATGGCATCTACTTTGCTTCGCATATGAATAGTTGCCATTGTCTCTTCATCCCAACGTCTTGTTTCTTGCTCTACCTCGGCATATCTTCCTTGTTCTTTTAATTCGGATTGTCTTTTAATTTCATAGTTAATAGCATCATAGACCCCTCCAAAAGAATTGACATTTTTAACCTCTACTCTAGTCCCAAATTCCTTTGCGTCTTCATCCATAATTGAAATATTGACATCACATCTAATTTGTCCTTTTTTCGTATCTGCTTCGCTTACATCACAATATTTATAAACATCGCGCATATGTTCTAGAAAAGCCACGGCTTCTTCAGCACTATGTAAACAAGGTTCGGTTACAAGTTCTAGTAAAGGCACCCCCGCCCGATTATAATCAATGGTGGAGGTATCAAAATAATGGTCTAAACTCGCTGCATCTTCCTCTAAATGAATATCATGGATATATACTGGCACTAATTTTTCATTTACCTCAATTTCAATTTTTCCATTTATTCCAACTGGAGCCGCCATTTGGGTAATTTGATAGCCTTTAGGTAAATCCGGATAATAATAATTTTTTCTATCAAAATACATATATTCCGGTTGGGTACAATTAAGGGCCATACTCATTTTTAAAGCATCGGCAACGCATTTTTTATTTACTACTGGTAAAGTTCCCGGAAAAGCCATATCGACTGGAGCAATATTAACATTTGGAGTTTCATTATACGCATTGCGAGCACTTGAAAAAACTTTAGAATTACTTTTTAGTTCACAATGCATTTCTAATCCAATAACTGCGATTTGTTTCTTCACTTATTCTACCTCCCGGGCAATTTGTCCCTTATAATCCATATGACTTTCTAAAGCATAAGCTATATTTAATACCATTTCGTCATTATAACAATTACCTGTAATATTAACTCCAACTGGTAAATTATTAATAAAACCATTAGGAATAGTAATGGATGGAAAACCTCCAAAGTTTCCTATTTGTAAATGTTCTTCTAATATACTAGTATTTTCGTCAATCGTATCGTCATTTTGGTCAAAATATTTAGCTGGCCCACTCGATACTGGTAAAATTAAACCATCATAAGTGGCAAATAATTTTTTCATTTCGTCGACAATTAATCTTCTAACCCGTTGAGCATTTTTAAAATATCTCTCTTGATTTTCTTTTTGTAATATATAAGAACCTATTACAAATCTTCTTTTAATTAAAGGGGAAAATCCCTTAGTTCGATGTTCCATCATCATTTCCATTATTTTATCACTTTTGCCTCTTGGCCCAAAAATAATTCCGGTTAAATTAGACATATTACTTGTAGCCTCGGCACAAGATAAAATAACATAAACCGCCGGAAGAGCATTAAGTAAATTACGTTCAATACTAACGCCTTCCACCTCTATTCCTAAACTTTTAGCGAGTTCTATAGTTTTTTGAAAATTAGCTAAATGTTCTTTTAATTCTTTTTCTGCATGAGGATAATTTTCTAAATCGACTAACTCTTTAATATAAAATAATTTCTTACCTTTAACATCCCCCGTTAAAGCTTTCTCTAAATGAATATTACTTGAATCCCAGCTTGTCATATCATGTATATCTTTGCCTTTCATGGCATCAACCACAATGGCCGCGTCTTCCACGCTTCTTGTTAAAACTCCACAATGGTCTAAAGAACTTGCAAAAGGAAATAAACCATATCTAGAAAGCATACCATAAGTTGGTTTATATCCGACAATTCCACAAAATGCCGCTGGTTTTCGAATCGAATCTCCAGTATCGCTTCCTAAAGCATAAGGAACTACTCCAGAAGCGACGGCACATGCTGAACCGGCGGAAGAACCTGCACACATTCTTTTTTTACTCCAGGGATTTAAAACTGGACCTGTATGGCAAGTAGTCCCGGTTCCGCCCATGCCAAATTCGTCTAAAGCTGTTTTATTAACCATTATTGCCCCTTTATTAAATAAGTTTTGCACTACTGTCGCGGTATAAAAAGGCACATAATTATTTAAGGTATTAGAAGAACCCGTCGATAACACATCTTTAGTTGAATAATTATCTTTAACTCCAAAAGGAATACCTGAGAGTAATTCTTCGGTAACCTCTGTAGGTTTAGCATCATCTAAAATTGTTACGAAAGCATTATATTTTTCTTCTACATCATGAGATTTAGCTAAAGCTTCCTTAACTAGCGTTTCACTTGTTACCTCTTTCTTTTTTAATAATCCATGTAATTCTTTAATACTTTTATCTAAATACACTTAATCCACCACCTTTGGTACTTCTATTTCTCTTCCCTCAACTTGTCCCGCATTTCTTAAAGCATTTTCAATGGGAATAGCTTCTAAAGCTACATCTTCCCGTAAATCAAAAACAAAATCGTCTAAGGTATGAGTCATAGGTTCAATCTTAGTAATATTAGGTATTTTATTAACCATATCTATTGTTTTATCAATAGCTTCAAATTCATTTAAAACCATTTTATTTTCTTCTGGAGTTAAACCAATTAATAATTTACTAGCATAATCGTCAACCATTTCTTTTGTAAACTTACCCATTATTTCACCTTATCTTCTAAATCTAATTTAATTCCTAATTCTTTTAATTGTTCTTTTGTTATTTCACTAGGTGCTTCACTCATTAAATCACTAGCACTTTGAGTTTTTGGAAAAGCAATAACATCTTTAATATTATCAGTCCCACTCATAAGCATGGTAAATCTTTCAAGTCCAATAGCTAAACCTGCATGAGGTGGCGCTCCATATTTAAAAGCTTCAATAAAGAATCCAAATTTATTTTTAATATCTTCATCCGTTAAACCTAAAGCATCAAAAACTCTTTTTTGCATTTTCGGGTCATGAATTCTTACTGAGCCACCCCCTAATTCATAGCCATTTAAAACTACATCATAAGCAACACTTAAAGCTTTTTCTGGGGCCGTTTCGATTTCGTCAATATTTCTTGGCATAGTAAATGGATGATGGGTTGCTTTATAACGTCCTTCGGTTTCACTATATTCAAACATTGGAAAATCTACTACCCATAAGAAATTAAATTTATCTTTAGGTATTAAATCTAATTCTTGAGCAATTTTAAGTCTTAAAGCTCCTAAAGCCGCATAAACAATACTTGGTTTATCAACTAATATTAAAATTAAATCATTATTTTCAATATTTAATTGTTCTTTCATTAAATTAAGTTTTTCTTCTTCTAAATTTTTCGCAATAACACCCGTAAATTTATCGTCGTCATATTTTAACCAAGCCATGCCTTTAGCCCCATATACTTTAACAAAATCGACCATATGCTCAATATCACTCCGAGAATAATGGGCTCCATTATTTTTAACTACTAAACATTTCGCAATTCCCCCATTTTCAATCGCTGTTCTAAAAACATTCATATTAGTATCTATAAATAAATCGGTTAAATCATTTAAATACATTTCAAATCTTGTATCTGGTTTATCAGAACCATATTTATTCATAGCTTCTTGCCAAGTTATTCTCGGAAAATCATTTAATTTAATTCCTTTTACATCCCAAAATACTTTTTTAAGCATCTCTTCCACTAAATTCATAACATCTTCGTCATTAGCAAAACTCATTTCAATATCTATTTGGGTAAATTCTGGTTGTCTATCTGCCCTTAAATCTTCGTCTCTAAAACATTTAGCAATTTGAAAATACCGTTCAAAACCTCCGACCATTAATAATTGTTTAAATATTTGGGGACTTTGAGGAAGAGCATAAAAAGAACCAGGATTAATTCTTGAGGGAACAACATAATCTCTTGCTCCCTCCGGAGTACTCTTACATAAAATTGGTGTTTCTATTTCTAAAAAAGAATTAGCATTTAAAAAGTTTCTTACCGCTTGAGTAATTTTCGCTCTTAAAATAATATTTTTTTGTAATTTTTCTCTTCTTAAATCTAAATAACGATATTTTAAAGCAATATTTTCGCTTACCTCTTGGTCATCATAAATATTAAATGGAACTGGTTCCGCTTCTCCTAAAATTTCTAAATCTTCCACCATAAGTTCTACCTCGCCCGTTGGGATTTTAGGATTAACCATATCCGGAGTTCTATTAATTAATTTACCTGTTACTTTTATACAGTATTCATTTCTAAGTTCTTCGGCTAATTCAAAATTATTTTTTAAATATTCCCGGTTAAATACTACTTGTAAAAAACCGCTTCTATCTCTTAAATCAACAAATATTACCCCGCCCATATCTCTTCGTTTATTGACCCAACCATATACGGTATATTGAAGACCAACATCTTTAGTTCTAAATTCGCCATTATTATATTTTTTCATCCTTTGTCCTCTTTTCTAAAATTCACAATTACCAGGAGTTCTTGGATAAGGAATAACATCTCTAATATTATCTACTCCTGTTAAATAAATAAGTAAACGTTCAAAGCCCATGCCAAAACCTGAATGCCGAACTCCCCCAAATTTTCTTAAATTTAAATACCATTCCATACTTTTAGGCTCCATATTTAATTCTTTCATCCGTGCGAGTAATTTATCATAATTTTCTTCTCTTTCGCTTCCGCCCATTAATTCTCCAGCGCCTGGAACCTCTAAATCCACCGCGGCAACTGTTTTACCATCAGGATTTTGTTTCATATAAAAAGCTTTTATATCTTTAGGCCAATTTTTAATAAATACTGGACCTTTAAAATATTCGGTTAAATATTTT
Organism: uncultured Bacilli bacterium; assembly: GCA_947628145.1. GTDB lineage: Bacteria > Bacillota_I > Bacilli_A > RF39 > UBA660 > Caccenecus. The sequence continues at coordinate 30,104 of CANQYU010000006.1, forward strand.
TCATGTTCTCGTGCAATATCTTCGCCATATTCCGGAGTAAATTCCCATTTAACAGGAGCTTCTTTTAATATTTTAATTGCTTCTTCATGGTCTACTCTTGCAAAAGTACTAGCCACTAAATTTTCTAATTTTTCTTTTAAACCTTTTTCAACAAATTGTGAAAAGAATTCTATTTCTTTCCCGGCATTATCAAGAACATATTTAACTATATATTTAAGCATATCTTCCATAATATCCATATCGCCCTCTAAATCACAAAAGGCTATTTCTGGTTCAATCATCCAAAATTCGGCCGCATGAGTTTTAGTGTTGGAATTTTCCGCCCTAAAAGTGGGGCCAAAGGTATAAACTTTTTTAAAAGCCATTGCAAAAGTTTCGGCCTCCAACTGTCCACTTACAGTTAAACCGGCTTTTTTCCCAAAGAAATCTTTACTATAATCAATTTCTCCTTTTATTTTATCAAGAGGCATGGTGGTAACTTGAAACATTTCTCCAGCCCCCTCACAATCACTCGCGGTAATAAGTGGAGCATGAAAATAAACATAACCATTTTCTTGAAAATATTTATGAATAGCATATGCGGCTATACTCCTTACTCTAAATACGGCTTGAAATAAATTAGTTCTTGGTCGTAAATAAGCTTGTTCTCTTAAAAATTCCCGGGTATGTCTCTTCGGTTGAATAGGATAATCTTCTGGGCAATTACCTAATAAAGTAATTTCTTTAGCTTGCATTTCATAAGCTTGTTTTCCCTCCGATTTAATAATAATTCCTCTCGCTTTAATCGCTGAACCAACCAATAATTTTTTTATTTCTAAAAAATTACTTAATTCTTCAGTATATACTATTTGTAGATGTTCTTGGGTAGTTCCATCACTAAAATCAATAAAACCGAAAGTCTTTTGGTCCCGATGGTTTCTAATCCACCCCTCAATAGTTATTTCTTTATTTTCTAAATCTTCAATTTTATTAAATAATCCTCTTAAATCCATATTAGCCTCCTATATATTACTAATTATATAATCTAGTATCTCACTTTCGTCAACTTTGGTTTCTTCATGCGTTAAATTATCTTTAACGGTAATAATTCCTTTCTTTAAATCTTCAGAATTAAGTAAAATAAGTAATTTAGCCTTTAATCTATCTGCTTGTTTAAATTGGGCTTTTAAACTCCGAGCTAAGGTATCCATTTCACATTTAACCTCACTTAACCGTAAATCTTGAGCTAAAATAACTGCCTTTAACTTTTCTTCTTCATTAACCGCGGTAATATATACATCTAAATTATTACTTATATCCCGGGTTTTATTTAATTCTTTTAAAACAATAATTAGTCTATCAATTCCACAGGCAAAACCTACACATGGCGTACTAGGGCCCCCAAGTTTCTCGACTAAACCATTATATCTTCCTCCTGCCCCTATTGTATTTGCATTACCTAATTCTTCCATATCAGTGACAATTTCAAAGACAGTATGGTCATAATAATCTAATCCTCGGACTAAATTATCGTCAATTTCATAATCAATATCTAAATATTCTAAATATTCTAAAACTTTCGCAAATCTTTCTTTACTTGAACTATTTAAATATTCTCTAATTTTCGGCGCAGTCTTTAAAGCTTCATGGTCTTTATCTACTTTACAATCTAATATTCTTAAAGGATTAGTTAAAAAACGTTTTTGACAATCACTACATAAATCCTTAATATATGGCTCTAAATGTTTTTTTAAAGCTTCTCGATAATTATTTCTTGTTTCTATATCGCCTAAAGAATTTATTTTAACCGTAATATTTTCAATACCCATTTCTTCAATAGCTCGGACCGCTAAAGATATAACCTCAGCATCTTGGCTAGGGGCATCACTCCCTAAAGCTTCTACCCCAAATTGGGTTAATTCGCGATATCTTCCGGCTTGAGGCCTTTCATATCGATACATTGTTCCCATATAATATAATTTAATCGGTTGGGAAACATCACCATACATTTTATTTTCAATGTAAGCTCTAACTACTCCCGCGGTTCCCTCTGGTCTTAAAGTTAAAGAACGCTCGCCTCTATCTTTAAAATCATAAGTTTCTTTAGTAACAATATCACTAGCTTCCCCGACGCTTCTATGAAATAAGCTGCTTTCTTCAAATATTGGAATCCGAATATAACTATAATTATATAATTCACTAATCGCAGTAAAAACTCCATTAATATAATTATAATATTTCGCATCTTCCCCATAAATATCATAAGTTCCTTTTGGTCTTGAAATCATTTTTATCTCTCCTTTAAAATAAAAAAACTTAGTAATCTGTAAGGACGCAATTACTGCGCGGTGCCACCTTACTTTACTAAGTACTCTCTAATTTTTATCGCATATAATGCGTTTTCTAATTTTGAAAGTTGTCTTTCACTTAGGCTTACTTAGACTTATTCCAGCTTTCTAAGTCCTCTCTTTAAAGTCTTACCTAACTTACTTTTCTTTCTTAGAAAAATATTCTATAAGAATTTTATTATAAATTTATCTTTAAGTCAAGTTCTATCTTAACGACTTTTGTCTAATTTGTTGCTCTTTTTTAAAATTAATTAATTTTATTTTTTCTAATAATTTCTTTTCATAAGAAATTATTCCCTCATTAACAATTAAAAAAGTTTCGCCAGCATCCTTATTTTCATTTTTAATCCTTTCTAAAATAGCTTGAAATATTTTAGAAGCTAAAACATTATTTAAAAGTCCGTGTTTAATTTCACTTAAATTTTCTAATTCTAAAATATTTTTACCAAATAATTCTGTACTTGGAGCCATAATAATAAAACCAAACTTGTCTATTAAGATATTATCTAATAAAAAGCTTTCTTTAAAATTAACACATTCCCGTTCAAAATAACATAATAAACTATAATCTTCTTCGGTATAGTTTAACTTAAATATTTCTTCGGGCTTCGTTAAATTACCCATTTTTTCTTTAAAACAAGTTTCTAATTTTAGAACTAGTTTATTTAAAAAAACTGTATCATCCATTGTAAAGCCTAAGTATTTCTCCGCAAAAATATTTAATTCATCCATTTTTTTTCTTTCTAATTTATTCATATATATTCTCCTTTTAATTTATCTTTTTTTAAAAAGACAAACCGCATTATAACAAATATTATATGAATAGTAAATTAAAAAATGCTAAAAAATATGCTAAGTTTTTACCTTTTTTGGCAAATAAAGTTATATTTCCTCTAACATTATCGAAACAGGGCCATCATTTTTAATATTAACTAACATATCCGCCCCAAATATTCCTGTTTCCACGGGAACAAATTCTTTTAATTTTTGATTAAATAATTCATATAACTTAATGGCTTCTTTGCCATTTAAAGCTTCAATATAAGATGGCCTATTTCCTTTTTTAGTATTAGCATATAAAGTAAATTGACTTATAGATAAAATCTCTCCCTTTATATCTAATAAAGACTTATTCATAACGCCATTTTCGTCATCAAATATTCTTAAATTAATAATTTTTTTAACCATTTTAGTTATTTGTTCTTCGTTATCTCCTAAAGTAAATCCCACTAGAATAACTAAACCTTTATTAATATGACCAACAACTTTTTTATTTACCTCGACCGAACTTTCTTTGCTTCTTTGAACTATTATGCGCATTATTTACTCCTTTTAACATTTCTAATAAATTTTAAATTTTCTAAATCTAAAATAATTTTACTTAATTCTTCTTTATTATTAACTTTTAAAGTAATTTCATAAAGATAAGATTTTTCATATTCTTTTGTTTTAAAACTATCTATATATAAATTTCTCTTCGTAAAAGCCGCGATAATATCTGTTAAATAATTTTTATTATTATCCGCCTCAATAAATAAATCAGTTAAATAACTAGAATTACTATTATTATTCCATTCTACCTCAATTAATCTTTCGGTTGGACTTACTATATTTGCACAATCACTCCTATGAACAGTAATTCCTTGACCTTTAGTAATAAATCCAATAATTTTATCACCCTTAACTGGTTTACAACATTTAGCCATATTAACTAATATTTCGTCTACTCCGGCGACTATAATATCATTTTTATTATTAATATTTATAGGATGACTATTAACTTTTTCCAGTAAAGCATCTTCCACACTCTCTTTATTACTAAGTAAGCCAATAATAAAGCCCGCGGTATATCTAAGAGTTCCAATAGATAAATAAATATCTTCTAAATTATTTAATTTTAATTCTTTAGTAAGCTTTTTAATATTTTCTTCACTCATTATTTCATTAAATGCTAGTTTTCTCTTTCGTAATTCTTTTTCTAAAATATCTTTTCCTTTTTCTAGCATATAATTTCTTTCTTGTTTACTAAAATAAGTTTTAATTTTATTCTTTGCTTGACTAGTTTTTACAAAATTTAACCAGTCTTTATTAGGGGTCGCATTACTATTAGTTTTAATTTTAACAATATCATTATCTGCTAATTCATAATTTAGAGGAACAATTACATCATTAACAATTGCTCCGACTGTTTTATCCCCTACATCGGAATGAATTCGATAAGCAAAATCAACCGGGGTTGCTCCACGCGGTAATTCCATTACATCTCCTTTAGGAGTGAAGACATAAATCATTTCCGCGAGCATATCACTTGTAACTTCACTAGCAAAAGAGGTATCGTCATCTTCCTCATGGGTTTCAATAATATTCCGAAACATTTCGAGTTTTTGTTCCATAATACTTTGAACTTTTTTCGTTCCATGTTCTTTATAAGACCAATGGGAAGCCATTCCTTTTTCGGCAAATTCGTCCATCTCATATGTCCTAAACTGAATTTCAAATAAATGGCCATCTATTCCAAAAACAGTCGTATGTAAACTTTGATACATATTGGCCTTGGGCATAGCTATATAATCTTTAAATCTTTTAGGAATAGGCCGATATTTAGCATGAACTAATCCCACCGCGGTATAACAATCACTTACCTCGTCTAAAATAACTCTTAAAGCTAAAATATCATATATTTCATTCCATTTCTTCCCCGAAGATAATTTATTATATATAGAATGAACACTTTTAACCCGACCTTTAATTTTAAATTTTAACCCATGTTCTTGTAATATACTAGTAATACTATCTTGCATTTCTTGTAATTCATTATTTAATTCTTTTCGACTTTCATTTAATTTCTCTAAAATATCCTTATATACATCTGGTTTAGTATAATAAAGACATAAATCTTCTAACTCACTTTTAATTGAATTAATTCCTAATCGATGGGCAATAGGTATTAAAACAGCTTGAGTTTCATAAGCTTTATCTTTTTGCTTTTTCGGGTCAATTGCATAGTTAGTTCGCATATTATGTAATCTATCGGCTAATTTTATAAATAGTACTCTTACATCTGTTGCTAAACCGACTAAAACTTTTCTTAAATAAATCGCACTATATTCGGAATCGTCAATTAATTCTAGTTTATTAATTTTACTTACCGAATCGACAATAGTCGCGACCTCTTCGCCAAATTTATCACTTAATTCACTTAATAAAGTTTCTCCATTATTCATAACCTCATGTAAAAGAGCCGCGATAATTGTTGTCGCATCAACATTTAAACTATTGACAATTTCCGCGACATGTAAAGGATGAGTAATAAAATCTTCGCCATTAAGCCGTTTCATCCCTTGATGTTTTTCATAAGCAAAATTATAAGCTTCTCTTATTTTTGCTAATTCTTCCGGCGCTTTAATATTTTCTTTAATTTTTTCCTCAACTATTTCAAAACTTATTGGTTCTTCTTTATTCATTGTTAATTTTCCTCCAGTATATTTCTCGAGCATAAGCCTCTAATTCTTCTGTTTTAACCTCAAAAATATCATTAACCATACTTGCTAAATCTAAATCTAAAGAATTAATCCATTTATATTCTTTTAAATAATTCCATAAAGTTTCTTCCTGAATATATTTTAAGCCTTTTCTATGTAATTCTTTTACTTTACTTTTTAAAGCTGGTAATAATCTTCTATATAAATCTTCTAAATTTTTAAATCTTATATCATTCATTTTAACCTCTTAATAATTCATAAAATGTATTAATAATATATATATATTATTATATCTTATAATTCTTATTTTTGAAAGAGGCACATATGAAAAAGAATAAATTTTTAAAAGCCACTTTTATTTTAATGCTTGGGGGCTTTATAACTAAAATATTAGGTTTTATAATTCGGATAATTTATACCCGTATGGTTAGTAATGATGCCATCAATCTATATTCTTTAGTTATGCCCACTTACTCTTTATTACTTACTATTGCTACCCTTGCTTTACCTATTGTCATATCTAAACTTATAAGTGAACATAAAATTCCAGCTTTAAAAATAATCTCTAATGCGACTATTCTTACTTTAATTATTAATTTAATTGTTATTATTATTGTTTATTTAACTAAAGACTTTATTGCCCTTAATTTGCTTCATGATAAACGAGCTAGTATTTTAATCCTAGCCATGGCTCTTACTTTCCCATTTGTTTCTATTTCTAGTATTTTAAAAGGTTATTTCTATGGTAAACAAAAAATGTTACCCCACACTATTTCTAATATTATTGAACAAATTATTAGATTATTATTAATTTATTTAATTATTCCCCCACTTAATAATAAAGGCGTAATTTATGCTGTATTAGGTTTAATATTACTATCTATTGCTTCCGAAACAGCCTCTATTATTACTTTCTTATGTTTTCTTCCTAAAAAATTTAAAATAACTAAAGAAGCTTTAAAACCAGATTTAAGTACCTCTAAAGAAATATTAAGCATGTCTCTTCCTACCGGTGCTTCTCGCTTAATAGGTAATATAGGTTTTTTCTTAGAACCAATTATATTAACTAATATATTATTATTTTCTGGTTATTCTATGAATTATATCTTACAAGAATATGGTGCTTATAATGCTTATTCTATTTCTTTATTAGCCATGCCATCCTTTTTTATTCAAGCTATATCTTCTTCTTTATTACCTGAAATATCCCATTTTTATTATGAAAATAATCTATATATGGTTAAAAAAAGATATAAAGAAGCATTAATTTTATCTTTTATAACTGGTTTATTCTTTTCTAGTATTATCTTTATATCTCGTAATTTCTTATTAACTACTCTATATAATACAACTAGTGGTTCTAATTATTTAAAAGTATTAGCTCCCTTCTTTGTTTTATTTTATTTAGAAGGCCCTATGCAAAGCGTTTTACAAGCTCTAGGTAAAGCTAAAACCTCTATGTATATTACTACTATTGCTATAATATTTAAACTTATAACTATGGCTTTATTATCTTTTATTCAGATTGGTATGTATTCTTTAGTTATTGCGGAAATAATTGATATATTTATAGTTGTAATATTAAGTTATAAAAGTATTAAAAAAGTATTATATTAATTTTTCAATTTGTTTTATACTTAAACCTGTAATATCTTGTATATCTTCCATATTATAATTATGCTCTAACATATTTTTAGCTATTTCCATAGTGGCAGTTTTCTTTCCTTGTGCTTTACCTTTATTTTCTCCACGTTCCTCGGCTTCAAATTCTCGGTCATCGATGTATCTTTGTAATCCATCTTTGGCACTTTCCTCACACCATTCTGAAACAAATTTTTTTAACTCTTCCATGACTTTATCTCCTCTCCCTATTTCTTCTATTTCTTCAATTGTCTTGGCATTTATTATTCTAAGCCATTTGATAAATCTCTCTTCCTCTACATTATACCTGCTTTTCTCACTTTTATCAAGCCGTACTAAATATAACTCT
>CANQYU010000007.1 GCA_947628145.1 uncultured Bacilli bacterium
ATCATATTATAATACTGAATTATAATACTGACATTTTCAAAAAATTTTATACTGACATTTTCAAAAAGGTTTAACATAAGCTAGTAATTTACTTTACAAATCTATAAAATTATTATATACTTAATTTAGCGAGACACTTTATAGTGCTTGCCTGTTTTAGGTTTGCACCACTTACTTATAAGGTAAATGGTGCATTTTTATTATATTTAAAATTATTTAAAAATAATTTGTAGTATAATGAGCACTAAAAGTATCAAGATTAAAAAATCTTTTTTACTCATATGACCACCTCCGTTTAAAAGATGGCAAGCACCAAGACCCCCTAAGATGTCTCGTGCCCTAAACATAACATAAATTTAAATAAAGTGCAAAAAACAGATTTATTCAAATCTGCTTAGCCAATTTTATTAAATCTGCATCAAATTTGGCCATTTTTTACGAAAATCGCTTCCAATTTTATTAAATCTGCAAATTTTAATTATTTTACACTTGTTTACAAAAAATTATTTAATTAAGAACACCTATATCTAAAAAAACAAATCATTTAAAGCATCACTAATAATTTTACTACATATTTCTACGACATCTTTAACGTTAGGCGTCGTATATAATCTTTTATCTTTTTCTAACACCAAAGGTACTCCAATTGCAATAACCGGTATATTAAAAGTTTTTGCATCTATTTTTTTATTATCTTTAATAGCACTCCCCGGGATTATTCCTGTATTATTTATTTCTATAAAATTATTTAAATTTTCTTCTTTATTAGTCGCCAAAGCATCTATCATAATTATCACGGAAGGCTTTAATTTTTTTACTACCATCTCAATTAAACTAAAAGAACTTATTCCTGTTTTTTCGGTAACCTCCGGATTAAATAAAGCTACTTTTGGTAAATTAAGAAAATCTGTAAAATGATTAGTTGCCATCACTTTATTAGTCGTATTTACTCCTAGACTATCACAAATAACACTGGAATTCCCCAAGCCGACAATTAAAGGTTTAGTTGGCTTTTCATTTTTAAAAAAAGCTTTTAGAATTTTCATTAATTCTTTTTTAATATTTTTTTCTTTTTCATATAACTTTTCATAATCAAAATTAATAGAGAAATAATCTCCTCTAATTCTTTTAACTTTTATTTCATTACTACTATCAACTTTAAAATGAGTTACTTTATATCCATTATAATTATACTCGTCTATTTTATATAAATTATCGTCAATAACTTTAGCTAAATCCATAAATAATTTTTTCATACTAACACCTCTATTATTATGAGCTAAAAAAAAGAAGATATACTTACCTTGTATAATCTTCTCCTTTTATTTCTTGTTTAATATTATTTATCATACTTTCAAAATCTAAACCTGCCAAGATAGAACTATTAACTAATTCTTTTAAATATATACTAAAATCTCCCTCTATATTTAACATTTTATATTTATATTCTAATAATCTTAATATTTTAGTATATAAATCTATTTTCTTTTTAGTAAATTTTTCATATTGTTTAGCAAACCATTCTCTATTAATATTTATAAATAAATTTTCTAAATAATAATAACTAGGTAAAACTTTATATTCTAAATAATATTTATAAGATTTTAATAATAAATTAATTAGTTGAACTACGACTGAATTACTTTCTTTTGTTATTATATATTGTTTTAATAATTCTTGTTCTTCTTTATCTAAATTAGTAATCAAAATACGGCCAATAAATTCATCAAAATTTTCCCTTGGAAATAGAGCATAAATATTAATTTCTTTATTAGTACATAATTTATTATATCTATTTTTTAAATTACCAACTATGTTTTTAATCTCGTCATATCTAATTTCATTTTTATAGTATAAATCAATTTTTTCTCTTTCTTCCGGGGTTAAAGCTTCTAATAAATAATTAAGCATTTCTCTTTTTTCTAAATCATTTACGTCTTCTTTTAAAATATAATCATAAATATCTTTATAATCTTTCTTTCTTCCTCTAAAATTTTCTGTCTTATCTTTTCTTCGGTCATACTTTAATTTTAAATTAGCAATTATATTTCTAACCTCAGTCGAATTTAATTCATTTTTATAGTATAACTCAATTTTTCCTCTTTCTTCCTCGGTTAAATCATTTAATAATTGAATAAGAATATCTTTTTTTTCTAAATCATTTATATCTTTTTTTAAGACATATTCATAAATATTTTTATAAGTTTTCTTTCTTCCACCCGATTTATTTTCTCTAATCCCTTTTACTTTAGCTTTATTTTTTCTTCGTTCATATCTTTTTCTTAAATTAAATATTATTTTTTTAGCCTCCGGGTCAGCTTGGTCATTTTTATAATATAAAGTTATTTTTTTTCTTTCTTCTTTAGATAATTCATTTAATAAATGAGTAAGGAGCATTCTTTTTTCTAAGTTATTTATATCTTCTCTTAATATATACTCATAAATATTATTATAAATTTTTCTTCTTTTTCCCAAATTACCTGCCATACTTTTTCTTCGGTCATATTTTTGTTTTAAATTTAATAATATTTTATGAACCTCCATACAATTTATTTCGTCTTTATAATATAAATCAATTTTTGTTCTGTCATCCTCGGTTAAATCATTTAATAAACGGGTAAGTATTTCTCTTTTTTCTGTATCATTGACATCTTCTTTTAAGATATATTCATAAACATTTTTATAAAGTTTATTTCTTCCTAATAGTTTATTTTTCTTATTTATTTTTCGTTCATATTTTTGTTTTAAATTTGCTATGATATTTTTAACCCCATTATAATCTATTTTATCTTTATAATATAAATCGATTTTTATTCTTTCTTCTTCTGTTAAAGTATTTAATAATTGATTAAGGATATTTCTTTTTTCTAAATCATTTATATTATCTCTTAATATATACTCATAAATACTATCCCAGCTTCTTTTTTTCCCCCTTTTTTCTTTCTTATCAAACCCATATTTCTTTTTTAACATATTAATTCTATCATTAATTTCTATTTTAGTTTTTTCGTCTTCCAGTTGCGAACTCGCTTCCATACTATAATATTTGAGCATTTCGGAACTTTCTTCTTTAAGAATTATATCTACTAATTTTCTTCTTTCTAAATCATTGGCATTATCGCCCAAAAAAAGTTTATAAACACTCTCTTTATTTTCATTTAAAGTTTCTTCTCTTTTTAAATATCTCGAAATATAATTTCGAATATATTTTAATGCGACAAAACTCCTTTGTTTTGCTTCTATACTTGTATCTCCCCCTAAGTAATCTTTAAGACTTATTTTATTATTTTGCATTTTTTTATAAGCTTCCGCGATTATATTTTTCTTTTCTTCATAAGGAATATTTACCTCAATAATTTGACATAAAGCCTCGATTAAATCTTCGTCATTTTGAATATCAAAATTATAATTATCAATAATTTGTCTCTTTGGTTCTTTAACTTTATCTAACTCATTATTATTATCATTAGTATCCATTAATTTTAATTTACTATATAATCTATTAAATAAAGTATTATCATTAATATTCATAGCTTTAAAACTATTATATTTTATAAAATCATTAACTAATTGATTTAATTCTCCTAAACTAAAATTAAAAACTAATTTTTGATAAATATGGGGAGCCACTTTTCCAATAACTTTTTCGTATTCCTCATGTATTTTCATAATCATTTCATAATGAGCTAAAATAAATTTTAATCTTTTAGCTATTTCCGAATTTAAAAAACTAGAAAAAGAAATCTTATTAACCATGCTTAAATCAAAACCATCCATAAAATCTAAAACATAGTATTCCATACTCCTAACCCAATAAAGCTCTTTATCTTGGGGTTTCATTGCTAATTCTAAATCATATTTTCCATCTACTATTTCTCTTACTTGTCTATAAGAAAAATCACTAGCCCCTAAAGCTTTTAATATTTTATTAAATAAACCATCACGGGCTTTTAATTTTTGAAAATAACTTTCATTAAAATTAATTCTATATTTTTTTAAAAAACTATAAAAATTTAATAACGTTTTTAAATATGTTTTATTAGTAATTTCTTGCTCTAAATAAGCTTCTAAAATACTTGTATTTTCTTTTGCACAATTATTTTTTATAACTATTTCTAATCTATTTCTTAATTTATTTACAAAAGTATCTATATTAAAATGAGCTAATTCTTTTTCTACCACTATAAATAATTGTTCCCACAACCGGGGACTAATATTTAAAAAACTAAATTCATTTTTTAAATCCATCATATTTTCTTCTAATATTCTTGCATCTACCATCAATATTCGTTCATTTTCTAGTAAATTTTTAATAAAATTATCCATAAAGCTCACCTTTTTTCATATGTAATATTTTAACATAACCTTTTTAAAAGTCAATTAAAACCCTAAATTAATCAATTTTTTTAGAATAAAGGGCTAAATATAATAAAATGCTTGAAAAAGCCCCAGTTTTTTGATAGAATTGATACTGAAACGAGAGAGGAGTGTTCCCATGGCAAATATTAAAAGCTCAAAGAAAGCCATTAAAGTAATTGCAAAAAAAACTGAAAACAACCATGAACTTAAAGCTCGAGTAAAAAATCTTATTAAAGAAACTGAAAAAGCTATTGCAAATGGCGACAAGGAATCTGCTAATACTTTATATAAAGATGTTCAAAAATATTTAGACCAAGCCACAAGCAAAGGGTTTATTAAAACTAATACATCTATTAGACAAAAGACAAGATTATCTAATAAAATAAAGAATATGAAGTAACATTTTATTGTGAACTTCTTTTTTTTTTGCTATACTATTTTTAGGTGTTAATATGAAAAAAATAATTATTCCCTTCATTTGTATATTAAGTATTCTTTTAGTCTTATTAAATATTAATTCTCTAACAACTAAAATAACTAATATTTTAGAACATCCTAGTTTCAATACTTTAAATCAACCCAATATTTATTATAAAAATACTACTTATTCCTTTGCGACTAATACTAATAATTTTACTCCTTATGGTAAACAAGATTTATTAAATATTATTTATAGTATTATTAATCATGGTACTAAAAACTTTAGTTTTACTTGTCCCAAAGCTTATCAAAACTGTTTAGAAGATTTAAATAATTTTAGTAAAGATGCTAATTTATTAACTCATTTAAATAATTTTGTTCATCCCTTTAATTCATTTACTAGTATTAATACCACCATTTATGATGGTGGAGAAATAAATATTAAAGTAAAATATCTTTATACTGAAGAAGAAATAACTAAACTTAATACGGAAATAAATAAAATAATTTCGACTTTAATAACTCCCGATATCACCGAAGATTATGATAAAATAAAAACTATTCATGATTATATTATTAATGAAACTAAATATGATTTAGATAATAATAAAGAATTAAAAAGTTATAATGCTTATGGAGCATTATTTAATAAAGTTGCGACCTGTAATGGTTATACTGATTTAATGGCTTTATTTTTAACTAATATGGGTTATGAAAATATTAAAGTAGCGACCACCAGTAGTACTAATAATTTAGAAGGCCATGTTTGGAATGCTGTTAAATTAAATAATGAATGGCTTCATTTAGATTTAACTTGGGATGACCCGGTAAGTTCTAATGATAAAAATTATTTATATCATAAATATTTTTTAATTAATACTGAAGAATTAAAAACCGCGGATAGTAATATCACTAGTACAGAACATGACTTTGATTTAACTATTTATCCCGAATTAAAAACTTTTAGCTAACTAGAAGTTTTTTTAAAAGCCATGACCGGAAGAACCTCCTCCGCCAAAGCCTCCACCTGAGGAAAATCCTCCCCCTGACCCACTGCCACTGGAGAAAGAAGAATGGGTGTTGGCATAATTAGCCGCTTGTTTTTGATAAGCCCCATTAACTGCCCTACTAACACTATTACTAATAGAATCCCCTAAGTTTAAATAAATATAAGTTGGTTCATAAATGGTATCATTAATATTTAATTCTTTTATTTTAACATTCATATCTTTTTGTACTTTTTTAGCTAAACCAAAAATTGTCGCATAAACTAAATATCTTTCCCATAAAGCAATCTCAGGTAATTCTTTTAATTTAAATAAACCAAAATCATCTAAAAAGTTTCTAAAAGCTTTCCATTTATCGTAATGTAAACTACCCTTTTCTGTCTTTTTAAATATAAATAAACAATAAACAAAAAATACTAAGGCTGGAAAAATAATAATTTTATTTAAAATAAAATCTACACCATTTTTAAATCCATAAGAATAAATTATAAAGGCTAAAATAACTACTATAACGGCAATAATTTTAGGTACTCCAGAAAATAAATAAAATTTTTCATTTTTAGCTATTGTTAAAACATCATTTTTCCATTTAGTATAACTTGCTACAAAATTATCACATGTTTTAACTCCACTAGCATACTTTTTTAAATCAGCTAAAGTAAAAATCGGTTTTCCCAAAGAATTAGTACTTTTTCCTACTTTATGAAATAAAAAGTCTACTAATATTGTCTCACTACTATTTAAATTATTTTCATTATCTAAAATAAAAGTATAATCTTTTTCTTTAGATGTACTTTTTATTTCTTCTAATTTAATATTCTTTTTATAAATTAAATTCATAATCGAAGCACTCATTGCATTAGGAGTTAAATTTCTATTCATTAAAAAATCAATAATTTCTACATTATAATCATCAATAAATTCTCTATTATATTTTGCATAAAAACCTGATTTAGGACTTTTTCCATATTTAAAATAAATATATATTCCTAAAATAAGCATCGCTCCATATAACATAACTGTACTTATAATTGTTTTATTTCTTTTACTCTTTAATTCTTTTCTTAAATTATTAGCTTTTAAAGCTCTTTCTTCTTCAACTTTTAATATATTACTTAAAGCTTCCACATTAGTTTTTTTAACTTGTAAATCATCCGTAATTAAATTTTTATTAAAAGTCATTCTTATATCTAAAGCTTCGTCCGCCTCCATATAATCTATTTTAGCTAAAGCTCCTGAATTATCAGTTAGTTTTGTTATTTCTCCCGCTAGAGGGCCATGGGTCCAAATTCGAAAATCTGAAGAATTATCTTGAGCCGGTAAATTTACTTTAATTTCGACATCTTCGATATCGTCATAATCATTAGGAGTTATAAAATTCCAATAAAATTCTGCCACATCCAAATGTTTAACTACAGCTTGTTTTAATAAATAACTAATTTTAAAAGCTACCCTCTGTTTATTAGCTCGGTAATATAAACGATAAGTATAACCTCCATCATTAGTACTCATTGTATACTTACCTCGTTCGCCATTTTCCGCATAAACTACTTTTTCCATTTCTTCAAAATCTAAATCATTTATGGTCTCAAAACTAACATTATTAACGTATTTAGCTTGCAAACTTAATAATTCTAAACTAGAAGCATTATATATATTAGAATTATACTCATAATAATCATTATTTAATAAATCATTGGTATAAGTTAAAGTTTTCTCATATCCATTAAATGTTCCATCCATGACTATTAGCTCTGTTATTTTTACATCGCCATTATTTAAAATATCCGCTTCCACCAATTGTTCTGTAATTTTATAACTAGCCGCCTCTACTTTAAAAGGTAAAATAACTAATAGTATTAAACTAAGTAAAAATTTTTTCATCTTATCTCCTAAAAAAAGGCTTATTTTAAGCCTTTAAAATTTAATTTTAACATTTTCTTTTTCTTCTTCTAAAGCTTTAAAGAAAGTTTCTTTTGTAAACTTGAAAATGCCCGCCACTAAATTAGATGGAAACATTTCCACTTTATTATTATATTGTAATACAATATCATTATAAAATTGTCTTGCAATAGCAATTTTATCTTCTGTTTGCTCTAAACTTGCTTGTAATTCTAAGAAATTTTGATTAGCTTTTAAATCTGGATAACTTTCTGTTAAAGCAAATAATTTATTAATGGCTTTAGTAAGTTCTCCATCAGCTTTCATTTGTTCTTCTGGTAAATTAGCACTTAAATAAGTATTTCGTGCTTTAACTACATTTTCTAATGTTTCACTTTCATGTTTAGTATAACCTTTAACAATATCTACTAAATTTGGAACCATATCAAATCTTCTTTTTAATTGAACATCAATTTGACTCCAAGCATCTCTAACTCTGTTTCTTAATGATACTAACGAATTATAAGTTGCTACTAACCATAAAACTAGAACAACAAGCACTACAATTAAAATAATTAAACCTGTTTTCATTACTTCCTCCTATATAAATATATTATCATAATATTTATTTTAACTCAATATTTATTAATTAGTTTGTAATATCTTTATTTCTTTAACATTATTATCTAATATCGAATATAAATATAAACTTACATTTTTATCACTAACAGTTTTTATATAATTATAATAAACATTAAGTTGTTTTGTATATTCTTCATCATCAATATTTTTTAATTTATAATCAATTATTTTTATCTCATCTTCATATTCTAACATTAAATCAATTATTCCAGTATATTCTTGCTCATTTAAATCATATATAAACTCTAATTCTTGATAAATAGTCGCATCTTTAAAATTAAATTTTTCTTTTAAATTATTTACATATTTATTCTTACTTTCTTCTTTAAAATTAGTTAATTCTAATATTTCATGTAAATGCGTTCCATAATCTAATGTTGCTTGTTCTTCTTTAGATAATAGTTTTTTAATTGTTTTAGAACCATGTTTAAGTTCAATTAAATTAGAAGCAATATTATTTTCTAAAAAAGTAATTTTTTCTTCTTCTTTAGTTTCTAACCCTTTTCTATTTATATTTATTAAATCATAATCTTTAGTTAAACCTAAACTATTTAAATCTAGCATTTTAACATATTCTTTTAAATTACCTGCCATTGCATTTAAAAAATCATAAAAATTCCGAAAATTTCTTCCCTCTTGAACCATATATGGCTCTTTTCTTCTTTCTTCATTTTTAAAACTTGGCATAACCATTATAATTTTTTCTTGAGCTCGCGTTAAAGCTACATAAAATAATCTTATTTTCTCGGATATTTCTTCTTGTCGTTCATGTACTTTAATTAATTCTTTTATAAACGTAACCCCTATTCCCTCTTTATAAAAAGGAGTTAAAATTCCGTATTTAGTAGAAAACATAAATCTACTTTGCAAATCTCTTAAATTAAAATTTCTTTTAAAACCTGCAAAATAACATATAGGAAACTGTAGCCCTTTAGATTTATGAATATTCATAAGCTTTACACAATTGACATCCATTCTTGCTTCTTTATATCTAATTTCTTCTTTATTATTTAGCATTTCTTCTAAATAATCTTCTAAATCATTAATAGTAAATCCTAAATCTTCCATTCCTTTAACTAAAGTCTCTAAATAATCTAATTTATTAATATTAGCTTCCACATCTCCGACTAAAATTAAATTATCATACCAATTAAATTCTTTAATTATTTCCTCAATAAGCTCTAAAGGAGTTTTAAATTCTAAATCTTGGGCTATTTTAAAACATTTTTGCATTATTTCACTATCATAAAAAGTATGTTTTTTAAGCATTTTAAAAATTATATTATCATCTAAATTACCTAAAAAGCTTCTTGCCACACTTAAAAAAGCATATTCCATTTTTGCATCATATTCTTTAGCCTTAATTTTTAATATTAAACTAACTATATTTTTAAGAATTAAAAGAACATCAGTTGTACTTAAATCACTATCTTTATAAACCTCCATCGGTACATTTAAATATTCAAATATCTTTTTATAACTAGCCATTTCTGTACCTCTATCTAAAATAATACAAAAATCACTATATAAAGCTTTTCTTAATTTTTTTAATTTAAAATCATATACTAAATATCCTAAATTAATTTTTTCTTTTATATCTTTTAAAATACTAAAAGCTTCAATTTCTCCATTACTGTAAAGGGAAGAATCATTATTATATTGCCATATTTCCATATTATTATCATAAGTATTAGCTCCCTCTTTTTCATAAGCTAAATTTCCATAAACCATGGCATGTTCTTTCTGATAATTAGCATTTCCTAAATCATCCGTCATTAATATTTCAAATATTTGATTAATATTAGCTAAAACCTCTTTTCGTGACCGAAAGTTTTTTAATAAATCTATTTTTTCGCCCCCTAAATGTTTGGCATAATCATCATATTTCTTTTTAAATATTCCCGGATTAGCATTCCGAAACCGATAAATAGATTGTTTTATATCCCCGACCATATAAACGTTATTATTTTCGATTTCTTTAATAAACATATCTTGTAAATCATTAGTATCTTGTTCTTCGTCAATTAATATTTCATTATAACTTTTAAATTCTTCTTTGATTTCCGAATTTCCTTTTACTATTTTAATAGCCATTTTCGCAATATCTAAAAACTCAAAAGCTTCATTTTTTCTTTTATATTCTTCTAAACGTTTATCTAATTCTAAAACTATCTTAATTATCGCTTTTACATATTCTTTAGTACTTAAATATTGTTCTTTAAGTTCTTCTTCACTATATTTTGAAAGTTCCATAATTAAATTAGCTTTTTCTTTAAGTTCGGCTCTAAGTTCTTTTGCTTCTTCCGGAATATTCCGAATTTGTTTCTTAGCTAATTCTTTAATATTATATAAGGAATTATAACTTTTCGGCTTAATTAATTTTCCATATTGTTCATATATTTTAATATAAGCTTCCTCGGGAATTAAATCTTCTAATGCATATAAAGCATCTTCTATTTCTAAAGCTAAAGACTGTAAATATTGAAAATATTCTTGAAATACTTTATTTATATATTCTTCACTATAATAATTAGCAATATAATTATTTAAATATTCTTCTTTATCATATATTAAATCTAAACTATTTTTTATATTTAAAATAGCTTCTTTAATTACCTCGTCATCTCTATTAGTAAAATCCCCGACTAACTTTAAAAAATCAGCATCTTTCTTCTCATATAATTCTAAAAATATATTATCAAGTAATCTTTTCTTTTCTAAATTAATAATTGAACCATCAATAATTGTAATATTTTTTCCTATATTAAGTAAATAATGATATTTTTTCACCACATTTAAAGCAAAAGCATCAAAAGTTGTTATATAAGCACTATCTATATATTCTAATTGCTCTTTTAAATTAGCTTCTTCTAATTTTTTTCTTATTCTACCTTTCATTTCCCCCGCGGCTTCATTAGTAAAAGTTAAAACTAATATTTTCCGGATATCTATCCCTTCTAATACTTTCCGAAATACTCGTTCTGTTAATACGGCTGTTTTTCCTGACCCTGCCCCGGCGGATACTAAAATATTAGTGCCTTCTTTATTAATCGCTAATTTCTGTTCCAGTGTTGCTTCCATCATTATCATCTCCTAGCTTTACTTCGTCTTTTTTAGTTTTAAAACATACATCTTTAAAATGACAATACTCACATGCTATATTTTTATTTTTAATAACTTTAGGAGATATCGTAAATACTCCCTTTAAAATATTATCAATACATTCTTCTATTTTTTCTTCTACAACTTTTTTTAAATCTTCCATTTCTTCATTAGTTAAAACTTTCGCTCTCTTACTTAATGTTCCATCTTGTTTATAAACTAAATCTTTTATCACTGTACTATTTAAATAATCTTTATCTATTAATTCTAAAATATCCTCATCACTATTTGAATAACCCTGTAATTTTAAATTATCTTCCCGTAATTGAGCCAATGTTTTTTCACTAATATTAGGAACATTATCTAATACTTTTTGAATATAAAATCCCCCAATAATTGCCTCTTTAAATCTTTCTGTTTCTTTTAATAAATATAAATATATCGGCAGTTGCATATTTAAACCATATTTAATATTATCTAAAGTAATTAAAGTATTACCAGTTTTATAATCTACGACGACAATTACTTCTTTTCCATTTTTTTCTCCAAGCATAACTTTATCTATTAAACCTTTAAAAGTTACATTAACATTTCTATCTTTATAAACATATAATTCTTCTTCAAATAAATATTTATTTAATTTAGTTTTAGCTTCTTGCTTTTTTAATACATCTCTTATTTTTTCTAATTCTTCTTCTAATTTTTCTAAATAAAAATATTCTTTTGCACCTAATTTATAATCTTTATCTTTAATAAAACGCATTATTTCTGCTTTAATATCAACATCTTTATTATATATTAATTCTAAAATATGATGGACAATATTTCCAATAATTGTTTTAAAATTTTCTTGAAAAATATCTAATTTTAATACTTTACTTACATAATATTTAAAAGCACATTCATTATACATCTCCATATTGGTATATGCTAAGGTTAAGCCCTCTTTAAAAGTATCTTGAAGCATTGCTTCCTTAATACCCTTAAATTCATTACTATAAGCTAAATATTTAATATTTAAATTATTTTTATAAAGAGCCAAATCCGGAGCAACTATATTATATTTATATAAATTATCTAGTTTCATTGCATATTTTAATTCTATATTTCTTTTAGAGTAGCATACATTATCTTTTATTTCTATTTTTTCTATCTTGTTACTTAAATCTTTAATTAATAAAGATGGCTCACATTTTCCATGTTGATTATTTAATTTATAAGTTATAATTAAATTTTTTATTTTTCTTAAATTATCTTTAACTTTCTTCTTCGCTAATATATTTTTCGCAATACTAGTATCAATATTTAATAATGTTTTAATATCGTCACTTAAATAATCGTCATCTTTATATATTTTCGGAAAACTATCTATATTAAAACCTAATAAAAATACATATTCATCTTCTAAATAATAATCTTCTACTTTTCCTAAATTAACCGCTCTATCATAAATCTTTTTATTTAATTTTTCTTCTTTAAAATCTGAAATAATAAATTCTTTTCGAATATCTTTATTCTTTATTCTTACCGTTTTATTAATAATTCTTATTAAATCATTTAAATTACTATATTTTTTTTCTAACTCTAAAATATTATCTGGAATATCTAAATAATCATAATTATTTAAAAAATCTTGAGCTATTTTAGTACTAAAAAAACTCCCCTCATTATCTAAATTTATCGGAATATTAAATAAATCAAAATATCTTCTTACACAACTCCTATATTCTTCATTCATAATTAATTTAATTTTATTTATATCAATATTATTATGAATAAGCTCACTAATTTTATTAACCACAAATTCCACTTCTTGTTCCATATTTTTAGCTTCATAAATTAATGGTTCATAATTTTTATTTTCCGGATTTCTAATTTCATAATTAATTTCTAAACTATCTAATATTATTTGTTCTTCTTTAGAAAGTTGTTCATTATATATAATTATTCTTTTTGTCTTTAAAAATTTTTTAAAATCTTCGCTATATATTAATAAATTATTTTGAATTAAATCTCTTTTTATATCATTTAAAAACTGTACTTTTTTATTATTAATATCTTTTAAAAAATACATATTTTCTATATAAATCTTAGCTATATTTAAATTAACTTTATATTTTTCCATCACATATTCTAAAGTTTCAGGAGTATAATCAAAAAAAACTTTCTTTTTTAATTCTTTAAAAGTATAAAATTTTAAATTATATAACTTTTTATTTTTACTTAAATCATATAGTATTTTTTTCTTATTATTTCTATTTGTTATTATGACAATACTTTCCATAAAGACCATCCTACTAAATATTTTAATATACATTTATTTTAACGTCAATAAGAAAAAAATACCAATAATTTTATTATAACAATTAAAAAACAAACTCTTTAAATAAAGAATTTGTTTCATTTCCTAAATGGCGCCCAATGTAGGACTCGAACCTACGACCTAACGGTTAACAGCCGTGCGCTCTACCGACTGAGCTAATTGGGCATTGCTATTACATTATAGTAAATATTATGTTTAATGTCAATAACTTTATACTTAAAAAATGCAAAAAATAAAAAAAATTCCAGTATTGGAATTTTAATCTTAAATTTATATTTTAGTTACAAGTTTTGTCAGAATCGTTCCATTTTCTATCGCCGCCTAAATCATTACAACGCGCTTTAGCTGCATCATAACAACCACTTGGACTAGTAATACATGTTTTACAAACATTATATTCGTTTTTATAACTTGATGAAGTAAATTCTGTAACTAGACTAAATATAGCTCCAACTAAAGTTGGTATAAAGAAAATAACTATACCAGCAATAGCTCTCATAACTAAAGATTTAACTGATTTTTTAATTTCGTCATCTTTACTTGCAACAACTGCTTTTCCTAAATCAATAGCTCCAAATAAAATTATAATAAGTGGGATAGCTATTTTAAATACAAATAATACCCAACCTAGAATTTGCCATACTTGAGCTAAATCAGTACATACTGAAGGGTCCATTAATAACATACTCAATTCCTCGCTTTCTTAATCTATAAATATTGTATCTTATGTTTATCTGATTGTCAAGATTCTAATGTCAAAATTTGTCTATGTACCCATAATTAACAATACAGCTAAAACTAATAATACCATTACTCCAACTCCCGTTGTAATAAGCATACTCATAGTTTTGCTTTCCATTTTTTCAAGTCTGTTCTTATATTTTGTTTCTCTCGCTTTTTGTTGTAAACTAGATATTGTTTTAGAAAAAGCTAATAATTGTTCTTGCTTTCTCTCTTGTCTACCTAAACTCAAACGATAAAGCAACCTCATCATTCTCATGGAATCTCTAACTGGGTATTTTCTTGCAAAATCCATATAAGGCTCAATTGTATCATTACCAGCATTAATTTCATTAATTAAATCTTTTAATCCATCTTTAAATATTTCGGGCGCATCCTCTAAAGACTTACCAATTGCTACCGGAACAGTATAATGTTGAATTAAAATTTCTAATCCTTTAAGATAATATGGAAGCATGGTGTCTATTTCATGTAAATGTCTTTTATAATAATTTTTTAAATTAATATAATCTAACTTAAAATAACCAAAACCAACCACCAAACAAATAATTACATATGTATAAGACATATTTTTTAAAAGTAAACAAAATACTACAAGCATGACTATTAAGGTATTTTGAATTCTTTTACTAAACAAAATATCGGCATTTACTTTATCCCCATATTTAGCCCGTACATAAAAATCATAATCGCTTTCTTTAAGTCTTCGTAAATACATTTCATTATCTGCGACTAATTTACTAATACTTATTTTTCCACTTTTAATAAATATATATATAATTATGAAGGCTACAATCGCTAATTCTATTTGCATTATTCTACCCCCACATCATCATTATAATATTTCTCTCCTGTTAGAAGAAAATAACTATTTATAATTATTATAGCATGTAAAACTAAATGAACATACCATAACTGTAATAAATCCAGATAACTATCTCTACCGAGTAATAATTGCATAACCAATACTAATAAAAATAATACTAACGCAAAAGTAATAAATTTTGTATGGAATTGTTTTCTATCCATTTGGTCTCGATATACACCCTCAACTAAAGCATCTATATCCATACTCATATTTTCTAAAGCTTCTCCTGAATCTTTAGCACCCTCTTTTGTTATTTGTAAAAATAATTGATGCATATTTTTTACCATATAATAAGGATATTTTTGATTAAAGAACTCAATAGACTCATCAATTGTTCCATTTTGATAAGACATTTCTATCATTGTTTTAATATCTTGTAAAACAGGGTCTTCAATTATTCCTGAATCTCGAACCCCCTCCAAAGATTTAACGAAACTTTGAGTTGTATTAAACTCCATTATAACGTTAGTCGTATATACTTGAATTTGTTCAAAAATATATTCACTATATATTCTCTTACTTCTAAGCCAAGCTAAATATGGAATGAAAAGAATTGCTACTCCAGCGTATATAATAACCATTATCAAACTATAAAAATATAAATAAGCAATTCCTCCCGCAAGTCCTCCTAATGCTATAATTTGAATAGTATAATCTTTTATCGTATATTCTTGCTTTAATTCTTTCATTTTCGCACTTATAGTTTTAAAACTATATGGAGCATACTTTTCATAAATAAAACTTACTTGCTTTTTAGCAAATTTATAGAAATTTTCTGTTCCATTATTTTTTCGATATATAAATATAAATAAAGCTATCAATATCCATATTACGAGCTCCATATTTACCTCCTATAATGCTTCTATGTTTTCTGTATTACTTGGATTATTTAAATTAAATAAATCTTCTTTTAAAATTACTCCCTGAATTGCTAAATAATTTCTTAGATATTTGGTTGGATTATTTAAAGTAAATCGCCCATCCAAAGTTTTTTGAAAAATAGTATTTACCTGCGGTTTATTATCGTCATCAACATAAAATTCGCATATTTCCATAATCTCTCTTTGAAATCTCCCCAATTTCTCACTCATATATCCTTTTACATATATTCCAATTTGTACATAACGATGAATTGTTGCCACAAATTGCTCAACATCAATATTCGATTCTATCAAACTATACATCCGCATTGGAATTAATGAAGCTTTATCGGAGTGAATTGTCGAAATAATATGGTGTCCGGAAGAAATAGAGTTACGAACGGCCATAACAGCTTCTGCACTACGAACCTCGGAAAGTAATATCCAAATCGGATTTTGTCGCATACATGTAACCAAAACCTCAGAATAAGAAGCAATATTGTTTGTTTTCATTGCTACAATATCCCGGTGGGGAAATATTCTATCTAAGTGTAATTCCAAAGTATCTTCTATTGTAATTATTTTTTCATTTTCTCTTGTATTACTAGCTAAATATTTAACTAATTCGGTTTTACCTGAACCAGTTTCTCCACTAACAATAATATTAGCATGACCATGAACACAATCAATTAAAAAATCTAATAAATCTGCACTTACATATTCTTCATTAAGTAACTTATCCCTATTTAATCTAATCTTTGCTGGAGTTTTCCGAATAACAAGCGCTATTCCATTAGTTGCAATAGAATCATGAATAAAGTTAAGTCTTAATTCTGTACTTTCAGCATCTAAAAAAGGATGTGCCATATTGAATGTTTTTCCCATGACATTGGAACATTGAAAGGCTAACTTTTCTATTAAAGCATTATTTATTTCCGGTCTATCTACTCGATAAACCCCTTTTGATAAAGACTTCAACCATACTTGTCCTCCGTTTGTATAGGAAATATCGGTTATATCATCAATATCAATAAACTCTTTCAAGGGTCCAAAATCAATTTGCGAAAATATCGCATCATTCATATATGCCACCTCCTTTTTTATTCATTCTTTTTTTATTTTTTAAGACCAATCAGGGATGTCTTCTTCGCCAATATTAATTGTATATCTTAGAATTTCTTCTTTTAATTGCTCATTAGTTACTTTAGTTTCTCCAGCCTCAGCACTATAATTAGCATTTCTTGGCATTGGAACCAATTCTACAATGTTATCTGGTAAAATAACCGCTTTGGCTAATAAATCAAATAATCCATCAGCTTCTGGTACTCCGAATAGTAACATTGCTGGAACTCCTCCATTACCACCATAATAAATACTATTACCATTTGCATCCCGAACATCCATTATTGGTAATTTAGAAATTAAACGGCTATATATTAATAATCCGGTATCAGATGTCATTCTTGCCCAAATATCAATATATTCTCCAGGTATCATTGAATTACCATAAGTAGTTTGTAAATCAACTGGAATAGCAACTGGTAAATAACCATCAGGCATTCTATCAAAAACATTTGAAGCTACATCATCACATAATTTAACTTGTTCTGTATAGAAAAAGCCACCTTCAGGAACGCTAGTTTTTTCTGCTACACAATATCGTTGTGATGTAGAAACTACTCTATTTATGTCTGAAATTAAAGTTTTATTGTTATTTACAGTACTTCTTAATATTTCCATCGTACCAACTACATCAGATGTAATTTCTTTTGTTGATGCAATTGTCTTTTTAGCATAAGGAACCATAATTGTATCTACTGCCTTGTTTATTCGGTAATTATAACCTATAAAAAGAACAATTATACCAAGTATCACACCTAAAATAGTTACTGTATTTTTATTAGCTAAAAATCGTTTTAACGTTGCTCCTATATTTCCCATTTTATCCTACCTTCCTAATTATACATTACTCCAAAAATTACTAGATGATGAAATATTATTGCAAGTTGTTGAATCTTGAAAATGCCACCATTCAGATGCTAAATCATTCAATTTACCAATATCAGTCATATAATGGTCTAATAATATAGCTGACTCTGTCATAGATGCAGCATAATTACCTGCACTTCTTCTTTCAGATGAAGTAGATTTTGGCGATAAATAATTACCATTGGCATAATATTTAATTGACCAAGTACTTAATTCATGCATAGCAGATGGCATTGTTCCGCCTTTAATTGAAATATCTACAGCGCAAGCTCTATTATGAGCTGATGTAGTACCAGCTAAGAACCAGTGTGAATTTCTACTATCACCCATTGACGTGTCCATTTCCCATGTATATGCTTTACCAGAACTTCCATAACTAGTATGTAAAACATTCCAAATCTTTTTACTAGAATCTCCATCTATCATTGCTTTAAGTTTATCTCTAGCCGCCGCCGAAACTGATGTTGGTCTATAAGCATCATAAATTTGTAACGTATATCCATCACTAGATGCTGCTACAACAGCCGGTTTCAATTTACTAGCAAAATTATATCTAGCAAGAGGAAGATAATCATTGGTATATAATTTACCTAAATTTAATTTATAAACTGTATCTTTAAGAAATCTTCCGTCTCCAGTTTCACTTTGTCGAGTTGTAACTTGATATATACTATTAGATTTATTAGTTAATGGATATTCTACTTTATATCCACTAAGATATTCTTGTAAATTAACAGCTATATATTTCTTATCAATCCAACCACATTCTCCATCACTAGTTTTAATTTCAAAACTACTAGATTTTGACTTACCCATTCCAACAATTGTCACAACTTCTGGACTTGTTGAATATGATGTAGTTTTTGAATCTCTAAGTACTGAACTTAAATTTTCATTTGTATAAATTTTTGCAGGTTCCATGATGTAACCTTTCATATTAGTTGCATCAATATTTGTAGAGGTTCCTGAGCAAGAAGCTGGAGTTACTTCTCCAGAGCCTCCAGGAGTGGTTCCACCCGGTGTTGTAGTTCCACTTCCGCCTGTACCAGTGCCAGTACCACTAGGAGTGGTTCCACCTGGTGTTGTAGTACCGCCACCACCTGTACCAGTTGAGCCTCCAGGAGTTTGAGCCCCAGAAGAGCCACTAGTACCTGGCGTATCAGTTGTTTCCACTTCTCTAGCATGAATTTGAATTACTGCATCATATCTTGTCGTTAAATCAAATCCCTCTGATACAAAATTAGTTCCACTGCTACTTTTTATTTCTACACTAACTTTAGGAGGAGCTTCATATAAACCATAGAAACTAACTTTATATGTATCTGCTCTCCCCATATTCTCTGAAAGCATTCTAAGAAATACTTCCATAAATTTTTCTTTATTCATTTTTACTTCATTATAGTCACGATAGTAACCATAATCAACAGCTTCTAACATTGCCGCTTCTGTAACTTCTTTTACGCTTAAGTAATCTTGAGTTGTATTTGTAGTAAGAGCTTGAATTGGTATCATAATTCCTACAATAGCAACTCCAAAAACTACTAGCCAATAACCCCAATATGATGTTTGCATATTCTCACTCCTCTCCTATTTCCAAGATGGGCCAACCATAGATTTTTCGTCTATACCACTATCCCATTTTACGAAATATTCGCCTTCGTTACCATTTACATCTGTTCTTGTACGATAATTTTGGTCAAAAATTAAACTATTACTATCAACAACATTTGACCCAAATTTACCATCAATCAAATCACTAATAAATGAACTATAACATGCAGCTTCTTCATATCCACCTAAAGCATAACAGTCTAAAGTTTGATTAGAATATCCACCAATATTAGAATAAAGTGAATTATATCTTCTAATTTCTTGCGATACAGATGGAGTAATTGTAACACTTAAAACAGGAGTTGTATTATATATAGCATTTCCATTGCTCTTATCACTATCTTCAATTTCACTTCTTGTAATTAAGCCTTTAGCATTTACCCAGTTATAAGAATCTGTTCCATTAGGGAACATATTATTTAAGGTTATTGTTCTCTCAAAAAGTGAAGTACCAGCATCAGCATCATATATACAACCTATTCCTACACAGTCTGCAATACAATCTGTTCCATCACATATTGCATCACAACCAGGTCCTATACAATCAGATATACATTTGTCAGTACATGTATCATCAAAATCGCATACCAATCTATCTTGGTCAGTTATAACCATATTTACTAAATATGCACAATTATATAATAATGGTGAATTAGCCCCAACTAAAGCTGTATTAGAACCGGCATATCTTCCTAAAGCTCCATTAGCTGTATCATAAAATTCTCCCAAATTATTAATCTTTACAACATATTTATAAATACCTCTTGGTGTACTTAATGATACCGGTAATTTATTTTCTAGAGGAACATTGCCTTCATTCTCTGAATTTTCAATTTCACCAGAAGGATAAGCATTATAGAATAATGTTGATGGTCTATAATTTCTTGAAATTGTTGTAGAATATTTTTTATATCTTGCTATATAAATATTTTGACTACTTTGTGTCTTTGAATCACTACATCCATTAGTATCACAATATACAAAGTTTCGTTTTTCAGTAGGTATCAATGTTGATGGTGTAGCAGAGCATCCTGTATAATTTCCATTACTTAAATC
Organism: uncultured Bacilli bacterium; assembly: GCA_947628145.1. Classification (GTDB taxonomy): domain Bacteria; phylum Bacillota_I; class Bacilli_A; order RF39; family UBA660; genus Caccenecus. Next base: position 20,860 of record CANQYU010000007.1, read on the forward strand.
TCCTGTACAATACCATGAACTAAAAGTTTGATTTCCACCATATTCATCCATTCTACCTAGCAAACCAAATTTAGTTAAATATTCTTCTTGATAATCATAAGTAACTTCTGGGTCATATTTAATATCTGACTCCCAAGTGGAACATTTATTAAATTCACTTATTACCCTTTTATAAGCATCTTGCGCGTCAGTTAAATCTTCTCTTGCATCATCAAGTGCATCTCCATATTTACCATTGTTATAATCATCTTGATAGTCTGTAGCACTACAACTTCCAACAGTTCCATTACAATTACAATCATTTCCTGTTACTGAGCCAAAAGTCAAAGTTTCTGGTTTAGCTTCACATTTTACTATTCCATTATTAATACTACAAACAGTATAAGTTATCTTTTTTTGGGCTACATAAGCAGAGCACTCTGTTTTGCCACTTGCTACACATGTAGTTGTTTTACATTTTTCTTTGTCTTCTTCTTCACACGGAGTTTTTTCGGTAGTTTTAGGAGTACAACCCGTAGAATATGAGCCAGAAACAGAATGTGCATTTGTAAAAGGAGTATTTACTATTGCATTTAATCTTGACCAAGTATTAAAAGCTGTTACCATGTTTTCTTGAGCTCTTTCAATATCTATTTCAAATTTTTCTCTATTTATAGTATTTGTATAACATGTTTTAGTTCCTTCAATAGAAGCTCTAAATGTAAAGTATCTACCGGCATTTACTAATTTTGCTGTAGGCATAGTCATTGTATAGTCTTCTTTACAAGACACAGTACAATAACTATTTTCTTTCATGGAATTTAAAGTAAATGAATTTCCATTTTGGTCTTTAACTCCTTCAACATTTGAATCATCTTTTACCTCTGGTGTACCATTTTCTGCAGCTTGAATATCTATTTTGTCTACAAAACATGTCTTAATATCATTTGAATTTTCTATTCCGTTAATATTAACTTGATGGTCATCTTTATCTGATACTAATAAAGTTTCTCCAATTTCATCACAACATTCAAATACATCTAAATGAGTATTACAAGTTACTTCACATAACTCTGCTCTTTTATCACAATCTGGATTGTTAGGGAAATTTTCACAAACAACATCTAAATAAGAACAACCACAATTAGATTCTTTTAAATCTTGACAAGCTGGGCCAGTTACACTATTAGTATCTTTAATTTCTTCTTCGCAAGCTCTTTCTAAATCTTCACATGTACATACTGAAATTAAAGCTATTTCTCCTGAAACTGAATAATCTTGTTCAGTAGGTTGAGATGTAGTTTTACCTTTATAAGCCATAAATCTTTGTTTAGAAGAAGGGTTATTTTGGTTTCTCCAAACTACAGCCAAATCATTTGAAAATTCATTAGTTGTTGTTAACACATTTGTACTGTAATTTATATTATATTTCATTGGTTGATTTCCACATTTTATTTTGCCATCAATTCCTGTAAAATTAGCTACAATTTCTACTGTAGTTTGAGATGTAAAGCTTCGTCCTGCAAATAAATTTTTACCAATAGAAGAAGAACAGTTACCATCACAAATAACGCTTCCATCTATTGTAATCTTTGTTATAGTTGGTTGAGCATTTACTCCGTATTTATCTAATGTATCTGCATAAGTAATATTTTTAATTACAAATGAAGGCTCGCTAATAGTATCAACATTTTTAAAAATTAAAGTATGAGTACTATTCTTAGAAAGTACAGTTTGTCCTCCAACTACTGTTTCTGTAGCGTTTAAATCTGCTACTGCCTTACTTTGCTCTAACTCTGGAGCATTTTCTAATCCTTTAAGGTATTGAGCTGCATCTTCTAAAGCTGTTTTAACTATATTTTTAGCTGGAGCTAAACAACTAGCTGTGCCATCAGAACACTCCCAACCATAGTTTTTACCTTTTGTTTCTATTTCGGTTAAACTTTCGGTACTATTTCCCGTTTCTCCTCGAATAAATTTATAGTTTTCAGCCATTTGAGCATCATAATCAGAACCTTTTGTATCTACTAACCATTTATATAAAAGGCCATCATATGAATGTTGAAGAGCATTTTTTTGTTTAACACTTAAATTACTATTATCAAAACCTACATTTAACCATCTAAAAGCCGCATTAATTACCCGAATTGCTGTACTTTTATAAAAATAAGTTTTATAAGCTTCCGAATTTCCACTCTTTATAGCATCTATGTTCGCATCAGCTCCTTTTGTTAAAGCTGACATTAACATATAATCTGCTACAAAATAACCACTTTTAGGAGCTACTGGTTTTAAATCTTCTTGACCTGTAAATAAAAATCTTCCGGCATATAACTTACTTGTAGATACTAAAGTTGCATCTAAGCAATAAATAAGTAAGTTCCCAGAATAATGAACATAATAACCATTATATGAAGTCTTTGTGCCACTAGTTTTATCTACATACCAAGCTCCAATATCATCTGTATCAAAATGAGCAGAAGACTTAGGCATAGTTGAAGAAACACCTGACTCATATTTCATTCCTGTTGCTGTTATATTTTCTTTAGTTAATTTAACTGCAAAAACATTTTGCATTCCTGCAAAACTTAACACAGCCATTAAAATTATTACTATTAATTTTTTATTTATATTTTTCATGCTACTCTCCTTCTTCTTACCATAATTACTATTGTAGTAGCAACCCCTGCTCCAACAATTATACCACCAACTATAATTGCTATTTTATTCTTTCCTAAAAAATTTTCAATTTTGTCAGTAACACTATTGTTTCCCTTCTCTTCTTCTTCTTTTTCTTTAGCTGCTATCTGATTGCTTATCTTATCATACACCTCATCAAAATTATAATCAATATCAAAATCGATAAAAGTTTTGCATAAATAATAACTTGATAAGCCTTCGCATATGCTATATCCACTATATTCATTATATTTTGGTTTTCTATAATTAATAGTTCTTATTTTCGTGCTTCCACAATCAACATTTTCAGCATATATATCAATTGTATAATCATTTAATTCTGTAAAATTTTCATCTTTTATTGTAATTACACCATTATTTGTATCTGCATGATGAAAAGTTTTTGAAGCCCCAGATATTGAATCTTTTACCACCACATATAAGTCTTCTGATACATTGTTAATATAAATATTAAAATAATAGTTATAAGGAACAAAATTCTCTATCTCTTCTTCAGTCAACCCATCTGGTGGAGTATAATCTTCATCATTTTCTTCTTCTTTTATTAAATCATAACTTGTTGATACTTTATAGGCATTTTGCCTAACTTTATTTAACTCGGATGTCTCGCACACTGCAAACGCACTATTTACCCCTATTATAAAAGTTAATAGAAAAGTAAACAGTAACTTTATTTTTTTCATAGTATACACCAACCTCATAATTCAAATTATAGCATGTCCTCTAGCATTTTTCAAGTACTATTGCCGAAAAAAAGACCCCCATAGTTCTCTTAAAAAAACCTGATTTAATCTTTATGATACATTTGCTTACTACTATTAAGTTTATCAGAAATTGTTAATTTAACTAATCCTTGTTTAATTGGTATGCTCCTTTTAACATTTCTGGTGTAATTTCAAAGGAAAATACCTAATCTTCCATTAATAATCCTATATATTTATTATTTACCTTATTAATCAATAAGACTTGCTCAAAACTTAGTCAAAATAAAAAGTGCAAAATTGCACTTTTAGCTCCTATTAGCCTTAAATAAATGTTAATAAAATGAAAATTACTAACAAGCAAACGAACATTCCGACCATAAATTTCCAAATATGTTTAATCCAATCTGAATATTTAACATTTAAAGTTGTAAGACCTGTTCCTAAAACTATACCTGTTGGAATAAAGAATTGAACTAAACCATAAATAGTCGTTAATATTACAAATACTGGTTTAATATAATCTGCATATTCTGCTGTGAAAAATGAACCTAATAAGAATCCTGAATAACCTAAATCAGCATTATGGAAAATATTTGTAATAAAGGATACCATAATAGTCGTGGCTAAATTAAAGCCATCAGTTAAACCTAAGAATTTATCTAAAATAGTTGTAACATAAGTAGATTTATAAACTATAAGCATTAAAGTATAAGCCGCTAGTACAAATAAGCAAGGTTTAACCATCTTTTTAACTCCAGCCGCAAAATTAGAAACAAATTCACTAAATTTAACTCTATAACAAACCGCGATTAAAATTATTAATAATAATAGAATTGGATTAAATGTGAATAAATCCCAAGCACCTAAAGGATAAGCTTGTTGTCCTAATAAATCTCTAAGAACATAAAAATCAGAACCAATTCTAACATTAGATACTAGGTCATGGAATGTATTAAATATTTCAATATTAAAATTATCACTCCAGTTCATAAATCCTAAAATTACTAAAACTAAAAGTAAAACACTCCAAATAATAAATGGAATAGCACTTTTCTTTTTAGTAGTTTCTTCTTCTAAAACTGGAAATATTTCTTCTCCTTGTTCTAAAGAAGCATCACTTTTACTCATATGTGATAAAGTAAAGAAATTAAATAAAGCTAAGCCTATTACTAAAATACCAGCTCTTACTAAGATAGTGGAATATATAACATCACTAACTTCTTGTCCTTCTAAAGCCAAATAAGGATTAAATAAAGTAAGTCCATCTGTTCCAAATGTTGCACCAATAATACCCACTAAAATAGAGCCAAATGTTGTCGCAAATATTGTCATTTTATCTAATTTCATTCTGTTTAAAATAGAAACAAAGAATGGAATAAATAATATAACTACATAAGTTGATGATATTACACTAGTAAATATTGCAATTAAAACCGAAATTAAAACTACAAACACCTTTTTATTTTTACTAAAAGTCTTAGCAATACTATTAACTACTCTATTATAACCATCAGTTTTTGCTAAAACTCCATATAAGCCACCTACAAGTAATAAAAATATCACTTTATCAAGGACAAAAGAATAAAACTCGTTATAAATAATTACTGATAAATCATTTAAACCAATTCTCATCATTCCATCACTAACTATTAATCCGGCATCATCAAAATGACTGGCTGGAATTAACCATGAAAGAATTATTGCCACGCCTAAAAATATTAGAATACTTTTAAGTAGCCCAAATTTACCTTCTTTTTTCTTCATAAAAATCCCTCCTTTTTTGATTATATCACAAAATTTTCTAAATAAAAGAAAAAACGCTAAGTTTTTTATGAAATTTTTGTGAAAAATAACTTTTTAGCGTTTATTTATTTTTAATCTCTTGGTTTCATTGTTGGGAATAAAATTACTTCTCGAATTGTATCACTACCGGTAAGAAGCATTACTAATCTATCAATTCCCATGCCCATTCCCCCAGCCGGAGGCATACCATATTCTAAGGCTTCGACAAAGTCTATATCCATATCATTAGCTTCCGCATTACCTAATTCTTTTTCTTTTAATTGTCCTAAAAATCTTTCGTATTGGTCAATTGGGTCATTAAGTTCTGTAAAAGCATTGGCATATTCACAACCATTGATAAATAATTCAAATCTTTGTGTAAAACGTTCGTCGTTTGGAGCTTTTTTAGCGAGAGGACTAATTTCAATTGGATGGCCAAATACAAATGTTGGTTCAATTATTGTTTCTTCAACATACTTTTCAAAAAAAGCATTAACAATATGACCATAAGTAAAATGTTCTTCCACTTGAATATCATGTTCTAAAGCTAATTTAATTGCTTCTTCCGTACTTTTAACGTTAAAGAAATCTATTCCTGTTTTTTCTTTTATTAAATCTACCATATGAGCTCTTTTAAAACCTGGGGTTAAACTAATATGATGTCCTTGATAATCTACCTCATAACTACCATTTAAAGTCATGGCCGCATTACTAACTAAAGCTTCGGTTAAATCCATCATTCCCTCTAAATCACTGAATGCTTTATAAACCTCAATTGAGGTAAACTCAGGATTATGTTTTTTATCCATTCCCTCATTTCTAAAGTTTCTGCCTATTTCATAAACGGCATCCATTCCTCCGACTAATAATCTTTTTAAATTAAGCTCGGTGGCAATTCTAAGATACATATCGATATTTTGTGTATTATGATGGGTAATAAATGGTTTAGCCGCGGCTCCCCCTAAAATAGTTCCTAGAATTGGGGTTTCTACCTCAACATAACCATGACTATCTAAATAATTTTGAATAGAGCGAATAATTTTAGGTCTGGCAAAAGCAATTTTTCTTGCTTCATCATTGACAATTAAATCGACATATCTTCTTCTAAATCTTTCTTCTACATCACTTAAACCATGAAATTTTTCAGGAAGAGGTCTTAAAGCTTTAACTAAATGAGTATATTCTAAACATTTTATTGTTATTTCTCCTGTGCCAGTTTTCATAACAATTCCTCTAACCCCTACAATATCTCCTATATCGGCGGTTTTAAATAAATTATAAGTTTCTTCGCCCACATCATTTATTGAAATATATATTTGAATACTACCTAATTTATCTTTAATTAGAAAGAAACTAGCTTTACCCATTTTACGAATAAACATTATTCTTCCTGCCACTTTTACTTCTCTATGTAATTCTTCTAATTCTTCATGAGTTTTATCTTGTTCTTCTTCTTTTATATTTATAGAAAAATCTGTAACATCATATTTTTGTCCAAAAGGGTCAATTCCTAATTCTTTAATTTTATTTAACTTTTCTCTTCTAACTAATTCTTGCTCTGTAAATTCTCGCATTTACTTCAACTCCTCATACAAGATAATATAACATAAAATATTAAACTTATCAAATAAAAAATAGGCTTAATGCCTAATATTTAAAAAAGCAACTATTCGTTGCTTAATTTCTATATTTTATAAACTTTATTAGATTTTCTACTATATAAATATACACCCGCAATTGCAACTAATCCTCCGCCAATTGCAATATATGGAATAACGCTTCCTGTATCTGGTGAAGGAACATCATTAGGATTTGATGGTGTTACCCCCTCACAAGATGCTTGAGCTTCTTCTTCGGTTACCTCTTTACTATCTTTATCAAAATAATGGTCATCTATAGTCATACAAGATAATCCTAAAGGACTATAATCTAATTGACATTCTTTTTTAGAAGCATCAACAATATCTGCCGTAACAGTTATAGCTTCTGTTTTACCACTTACATTAACTCCATCTTTAACTTTAAGTAAATAACTAATTCCATTTTCTTCTCTAGTTTCGTTTACAATTGTAAAATTTGAACCTGCTAAACTAGCTGTTATTTTAACATTATTAGTTTCAATTAATTTTAAATATACATAACCATTAACTGTTTTTTCTACATAATATATTTTATTAATATAATAACTTCCATCATCTTTCTTTGTCCATTCGCTTTGGTCATAAGAAACATTATAATAAGCATCCGCGGCTTTAACATTTGGCATAACTACTAGCATCGCCACAATTAAACTAACCATCAATAAAAATCTTTTCATTTGAATAACCTCTCTTACTTTTCTATTATGTCCTAATTATATCATAAAAATGTAAAAAATAAATATTTTTTTGTAAATTATTTCAAAATATGTAAAGATATGTTATTATATAAATGGTGGCTAATGTGAAAAAGATTTTAATAAATATTAAAGATAACACAATTATCTTTGCTTATAAAACCAATAATAGTACAATTAATAATGAACTTATTAACACTAATATTATTAGTAATAATGAATTAGTTTTTAGTGATGTCTATATAAAAGAAAATAATAAAATTTTATCGGCATTTATAAATGAATTATCTTTACAGTATCATATAAATAAAATAGTTATTTCTAAAAATTCTCTAGCCCCTTTAATTTTAAATTTATTTACTAAAGCCTCTAGTATTACTAGTGTTTATTTTAAAAGTGACGAACCACTTAGTTATACTATTTGTGAACAATTAATATCTTTAAAAACTATCAAAGAAATTAATTGTTATACTCTCCAACCCTTTATGTTAGAATTATTAGATAAAAATAATATTACTTGTGATACCCGTAGTGAAATTCTTTATTTAAGTAATTTTATGGAAACTAATAATTTAATTAGATTTTCTAATATTTATTATAAAACCAATATTCGTATAAATACTCCTTTAACTTTAGAAGATTTAACTGATATTGAAAACTTTTTAAAAATAAATAAATATCTTAAAATAGTTCATATTAATACTTTAAATATTAAAGAATTAGAACATCTTTTAAAACTATTTATTAAATATGAACGTCATTTAAAAATAGTTATTCATGATAATATTAATGATGAAAAAACTATTAATTATTTAAAAACTCTTAATAAAAAATATAAAAGAAAATACCATCTTTATTTAACTTTAGAATATTCTAAAGAATATCTTAATCAAAATATTTTTAAACAAACTATTATTAATACTTTAAAAGTATGTGGTTTAATTATTTCTAGTTTAGTTATTTTAGTTGTAACTTATATTGGTGTTTCTAATTATGTTGCTCTAAAACAAGTAAATAAAATTAAAGACGAATTAGCCGAGGTTATAACTACGACTGACCCTACGCCTTTTATTGAAGCTAAAAATAAAGAAAACGAAAAGAATTATGAAATCACCACTCCGGAAGAAGAAACTCCTAATGAATATCCTATTAAAAAAGTAACTAATGAAAATTTAGCTTCTCTTCTTACCGTTAATAATGATGTCGTCGGTGAATTAAAAGTTAATAATACTAATATTGATTATCCTGTTGTTCAAACTGATAATAATGATTATTATTTAAAACATAATATTAATCGCGAAAATAATGCTAACGGATGGATATATATGGATTATCGTAATGATGCCATGAATTTACATAGAAATACTATTATATATGGTCATAATATGTATTATAGTGGTGTTATGTTTGGAACTCTTTATAAAACGGCAACTAAAAATTGGTATACTAATCCCGAAAATCAAATTATAACTTTTAATACTTTATATGAAAAAATGCAATTTCAAATTTTTTCTATTTATCGCGTTCCCAAGACTAATGATTATTTAAAAGTTTACTTTAATGATAATCAAGAATTTCTTGACTTTATTGATTTAGTTAAAAATCGTAGTATTTATAATTTTAATGTTGAGGTACCAGTGGATGCGAAAATTCTTACTTTATCTACTTGTTCTAATAATGGTACTAAAAGATTAGTTATTCATGCTAAATTAATTACTCCTGAAAATTAGGAGTTTTTTTTCGCGACTAAATAATTAATTTTAATTCCCTGCTCCTGAAATTTCTTTTCATATTCTGTGACTACATTATCTATATCGCTATTAGCTAAATCTAAATTAACATCAACAAATTTATAACCATAATTACTAAGAGAGACTAAAGAACTTGCAAAAAGACCTAAATTATCAGTTTTCAAGGCAATAATTCTTTCATCCTTAAATATTTCTTCATAAATTGCTAAAAATATTTCACTAGTAAGTCTTCTTTTAGCTTGTCTTTTCTTAGGCCAAGGGTCAGAAAAATTTAAATATATTTGGGTTATTTCTTTCGAAAACACTTGAGCTAAAGCTAAAGAATCCATATTAATAATCCGTAAATTAGGTAACTTTTGAGGATATTTTTTTATAGCTCGAGCTAATACTCCCGAATATTTTTCAATTCCAATAAAATTAATATGGGGAAACTTTAAAGCCATATTATAGATAAAATCTCCTTTCCCCATGCCTATTTCTAAATGAATAGGATTTTTATTAGCAAATTCTATCGCCCACTTGCCCTTTAAATTATTTGGTTCTTTAATTAAATAATCACATTCATTTATTAATATCTCTTTATCTTTTAAATTTCTAAGACGCATTTAAATCACTTCTTTCTTACGTATGCATATAATAAAATTGAAAGGAAAATAATCATGAAAAAAGACCGAAATTCATTTTTTGGAGAAGCTTCTTATCTAAATCAACAAACATACCCTAATCCTAATATGGCTCCTTTTGCAACCACTAGTTTTGCTAATCAAGGATTTTATGCCGGCCCTATTGGTGGCAATATGAATTATAACCCTAACATTCCCCTAAATAAAGAAATGCCTGATTATTCTGATATCGAAGCTCGTTTATCTAAAATTGAAAGACAAATTAATCGTCTTGACATTCGTTTAAATAAACTTGAAACAAATGGGTTTTATTCCACGGATGATTTAGAAAATACCACTAACGTTTATATGGTCTAATTAGACCTCTTTTTTATTTCTTTTAAATTTTCCTTTAATTCTCTTAATTAAATCATTTCCCAGTATATCATTAGTAAGTCCCATTTTAAAGGCTACTAAGAAATAAACAATGGCTCCCACCATCGAAACTAAACCGATATACCCAACTACAAGTAATCTATTAGTATAATCAATTTTAATAACTAATTTTATTAATATAACAACAACGAGCATTGTAATAAGAGGAACGGCAATCTTTTTTAAAGTTTTAATAATTTCTTTATATTTAAAATGATATTCTTTGTTTAAATAATGCATAGCTAATATAACTGTTACACTATAACCTATTATTGAAGCAAAAGTAGCTCCTAAATAAGCTGGTATTCCTAATAAATTAAATAATAACATCATAGGTATATCTAATATTGTATTTACTAAAATACCTGAAATAGAAGCTTTATAAACCATTTTAAACTTATTCATACTTTGTAAAGTATAATTAGAAATCGTAAATAAATTAGAAAATAAAGGAGCAAATATACCAAAAGCTAATATATTAGTACCTATTTGAATAAAATCTAAACCATAAAATACTGTCCATATTTCTTTACTAAGTAAAGCTATTCCAAAACACATTGGTAAACAACCAAATAAAATTAATTCCATAGCTTTAATAAATTTTCGATTTACATCATCATATTTTTTTAAAGTAAAAGCTTCGACCATATTAGGAATTAAACTCGCCGATAAACCTAACCCTACTGAGGTAATTATAACACTTATTTTAGCCGCCCATGTACTAATTCCACTAGCAATAAATTCTACCTCTAAAGGTTCAAAACCTAAAAAATCCATCGTTCTTAATATTAAAATCATATCTATATTGTTATATAAAGAAAAGGCTAAACTAATTACAATTGTCGGTATAGCATAAGTTATTATTTTTTTGATTATTTCTTTATTAGAAATATCGTCTTTTTTTTCAAATTTTACATCTAAAGCTAAAGCTTGTTTATTTTTTCGTAATTTATCTTTCACATATATTAAAGAACATAAACCCCCCACAAAAGCGCCAAATACCGCGATTCCAATTGTATGAGTTAAATCTAAATGTAAAACTTTTAAAGCAATAAAACTGCCACCGATAATTACGACAACCCGAGCTAATTGTTCAATAACTTGCGAAAAACTAGATACGGAAATTATATTATGTCCTTGAAAAAAACCTCTAGAAACACTTAAAAATGGAAAAACTAAAATAGCTAAAGAAACACATCTAATTACAAAAGTAACATCTTGAATAGTATTTCCACCCTTTAAATCTCCTAAAATTAACGTTGCAATATCCTTAGCAAATACCACTAAAATTATAAAAGCAATTATCGCAATAAAAGTAAGCATCTTTTTTCCTAACTTAAAAGCTCTAATTTTAGCTTCTTGCATATTTAAAGTATTAAATTCATTAACTAATTTTCCAATTGCATTAGGAAGCCCCGCGGTGGAAATTTCTAAAAATAAACCATATATATTATAAGCATAAGCATATAAAGCCGCCCCTTTTACCCCAACTATGGCATAAAAAGGTATTACATAGAGCATTCCTATTATTTTTACTAAAAATATTGCTACTGTTGCAATAATTGTTCCCTCAACAAATGAATTCTTCCTCATACTTCACCTCAAAAAATTTTTTATAAATATATAATCATCGCGGAAAAGCAATAAATTTGTTCTTCTCCCATCGTCATAATTGCTGTTTCAAACTTAATATCTATAACATCACTTTGTAAATTACTTAAAAATTCATTAACTTTAGCTTCTAAATCTTTTTCATGGGACTCATCAAATATTTTAACTTTCATTTTTTATCACCATGAAAATTCTATCATAATTTTTATTCTTTAATTGTCGAATTAAATAATTTTTTAAAAGCTTCTATTACTTCTAATTTTTCTTTAGTTCTAACCTCTTCTTTTATTTCGACATAATCATGATAATATTGTCTTAATCTTGTATCATATATACATAAATATACACCTTTTTCATTTCCAGATAATTGCCCACTTATTCCAACCCCTATTATACTTTGAGCAACTTTTGCTATATTATAAGCCATTTCCTCGACAACCTCTTTACTATAAACTGTATATTTATCAATTGTCTCTTTCTTTACTCCCATATATTCTTTATATTGAGAGGAATATGTAACTGCACTAAATTTTAAAATTGCACTTGCCCCCTCTATATCGGTAAGCATACTTGCTAATAATCCTCCTGTACAAGATTCCATTGTTGCAATAGTTATCTTATTTTTAATCAAATATCTCACAACATCTTCTAAAACCATAATATCACTCTCTCCTAAATTTTAACATAAATAAAAATTAAAGTACAGAACTCCTTAACATTTATTGTCAAAAAAGAAAAAAGTTAAACTTAATTAACTTTATCTATAAGGAATATATCCTCCGTAAGAATTATAAGCATATGGTACTCCATAAGGTGGTCTTGGACCAAAACCTGGACCATACCCATTATTAGGGGCAACATTATAAATTGGTCGAGGACGAGTAAGACCTACCGCGGCCCCTCCGACTAAAGCTCCAGTTAAAAAAGGAAAAAAGAATTGTCGCTCCCCACCTTGAACTCCAAATGCTCGATAATAAGGATTATTATACATATTTTGATAATTCAT
>CANQYU010000008.1 GCA_947628145.1 uncultured Bacilli bacterium
TCGATATTACTTATTTTACATTCTTCATAGACCATTTGCCCACCAGCTACATTTTGGCTTTTTCTATTACAACTTGATGTTACATCTTGTAACTCTGTTACTTTATATATAGTATATTTTAATTTTGTTTGTAAAGTATTTTCTATTTCTTTATATATTACATTATAAGCAACTAGAATATTATCTCCTGTTGCTTTTACATCTATTCTTGATACCTCTTTATGACCAGGAAGCATATTTTCTGCATTAAACTCTAATCTTCCCTCTATTTCTATAGTTGCCCCATTTATATTTGCAGTTGTTACTTTAGTCTTGGCTCCATCTCCTTGAAACAATGTTTTTCCTACAAAATATGCTAAACTTACTCCGACTGTAAGTAGCAACGTCAAAACAAGAATAGTTAACTTTCTCTTATTATTCTTCATAATATCTCCCTTTACCAACTAACATATTACTTCATTTAAAGAAGAATTGCATTACTTTCGACAAAACTTCTCTAAAATATATATAATAAATAATACATATTGTATTGCTTATTATATAAGAACATTATAAGATACTATTAACAAATAATCAAGTATTTTAATTATTTTAATTTAATTTCATAAGCTATATTTCTTACCGTAATTATGGCATAAATATTTGTGGCATTAGTTATATTATTATTTATTTTAAACACTAATCTATCTTTATAATTCGCGGGATTAAGTAAACTAACTTTAGAATAATAATCTGTTCCGTCATAAGTATATTTTATGGTCATAAAATCTTCAAAGAAAGATTTAAAACTTTTATTAACTTTCATATAACTAGAATTTTCATCTAATTTTAATTCATAATTTAATACCATTAAAGTTTGGTTAATATCTTTAGTAACATCAATATATAATTCTTTAATTATTCCTCCTTGTAAATAAGTAAATCTATTAGTAAAACTATAATCGACAATATTAACCTCACTATCGCCTAATTGTTTATTATCTATTTTTATATTGGTACCTAAATTTACTTTATTAGAAAGAACATTACTATTAATCATATTGGGTACCAGTTTTACATTTTTTGTGAGTGCCCCAATTCCCCCAATGGCACCATCATAACCTGAATATACCTCTAAATAATAGTTATTACTAATTAAATCCTCATCCATCTCATAAACAAAAATATAACTATCGTCAGTATTTCCTTTAATTAATGTTCCACTAAAAGGTCTTCCAAAATCTTGAAAATTATTTGCTATATTTAAATTAGGGGGAATTCTAAGTTTATTAATAACTAATTGTAAATTGCCATAACTGAGTACATGAGCATCTCTAGTTCTATTTGTAACTTGAGCTTCTATAATTAGATATTTCTTTCCCTCTTTTAAAACATTTCCTTTCATATCTAGATTAGTCATATAAGCATTTAATACTTTAAAATTAAAATAACTAAAAGCAATATTTTCATTTATACTATATTCTCTTTGATATACAGCTTTTTTAGTATAAATAGTTGTTCCTAAAATCCCTATCATAATTATAATAATAATTGTAAAAATAAATTTATTTTCTTTATAATAATAAGTAAATTCTCTTAAAAATCTTCTAATAGTTCTTTTCGTTTTATAACTATCTTTTCCTACTAAAAACTCAAATTCTTCGTTATCTTCACTACTAATTTGTAAATCTTCAATATCTCCTTTAAAATCAAATTTCTTTATATTAAAGCCTACCCCTCTTACCGCGGTAAAAATAATAAAGATATATTCACTATAATGAATTATATATATTAAATCTCTAATAACTCTCGCTAAAGTATTATCTAAGGTATCAGCTTCTATACTTTGAAAAATTACTAAACCTAAACTAATTAAAATAAATATTCCAAAATAATATAATATACTTATATTATAAAACCTCGTAGGTTTATTTTTATATTGTAAAATAAAAGCTAAAATTAAAAAAATTATTAATATAACAAATACTGCTAAATACATAAACCAATTTATATATGATGCCGATAAATTAGCGAGCATTATATTACCAGATAAAGTATAACCATTTCGAACATATTCTGCAAAAAAACTAACTATTCCTCTTGTTCTAATAAGTAAATAAATCATTGGTATTAAAGCTATTAAATGAATTATTCTAAAATGTTTTATTATAAAAGCATACGGTTTTTTTAGTATCATAAATATCACCATTATCTTAATTTTAACAAACTAAAGTCTCTTTGTAAATTATTTATCCATTTTTTAAAATTTTTTTGCGAAAAGTGTTGACAAATTACCATTTTTCATTTAATATAACAATCACCAATTCACTTAACAAGGCGAATTGGTGCTAGTATCACACTAGTCAACCCCTTTTTATTCTTTTTTGAAGCTGTCTTCAGGGGGCAGCTTCTTTTTTTTATAAAAAAAATGCTCTTTAGAGCATTATGATAAATTATTTTGTAAAGCTTTAATTTCTTTTCTTGATAAACCCGTATATTTAGCAATAATGGGGATTTCTACGGTATCTTTAAGCATTTTTATAGCTATATCATTCTTACTTTTAGATATGCCTAATTCTTCTTTTTCTAGCATTTTTTCGCCATAATATCTTTCCATAGCATCTTCGCTTCGTTCCTCATTCCATTCTTCTAATACTCTTATTGAATTTTCCATTATTTCATCTCCTTTAGCTATTTCTTTCATTTCTTGTAAATTCTTTGAGTTTATTAACTTTAACCATTTTATAAATCTTTTTTCTTCTTTAGTATATCCTATTTCTTCTACTTTATCAAGTTTTACAATATACATCTCAATATCCCCATCTAAAACTGTTTTATAAGTAATTTTATTAGCAAATTCATATTCATTTACTAATTCTGTATTTTTATAAAAATTCCCTTTTATTAAGTTTATTCCTATTACTTTATGAATATTTTCATATTTATAATCTCCCTTTTTTATTTGTTCACTATATAGTATACATAAATAACTTAAACTTTTTTTATAATTTCTTATTGTAAAATTATTACTATACATTTCTAAAAATATAATATTTCCACTCGCTATGGTTCCTACTATATCACTATAAAAAGCTTTATTTCTTTTATTATTAGGGGCTATATATTTTTGTGCTAAAATACTTTCAAACTTTAAATTAGGAGTAATATTTAAATATTCTTGAAAAGAATTTATAAAATCAACTAATATTTTAGATTTACAAAATACTTGTTTAAAAGCTAAATCATTAGTTAAATAAGCATATTCTTTTATTATAGTTGGCATTTTTCTCCTTTCTAATTTCTTATTTATAAGAAATAATTTTACTATAACATAAGAATATAAAAAAATTTGTCGAACTAAGTTCCACAAATTTATTTTTCACTTAACTTTTTATAATAATTATATCTTTTTTTAGCATATTCAATTTGACTATTTAATAATTCTTGAGCTAAAGCTTCATTTTTTATTTTTAAAGCATTATATCTAACCTCATTATTTAAGAATTCCTCATATCGTTCAAAATCTGGTTCTTTATTATCTAAATATAATTTTTCTTCCTTTGGCTCATACCGCATAAGTAAAGTATAACCAACTAAACTAGCTAATTCTTCTTCTTTTATTGAATGAGACATACCTGTTTTTATTCCTTGTTCAATACAAGGTGCATAAGCAATAATTAAAGCTGGTCCCTCATGCTCCATGGCTTCTTTAATGGCTTTTATAGCTTGCATAATATTGGCTCCTAAAGCAATACTAGCCACATAACAATTAGAATAAGCCATGGCTATTCTAAATAAATCTTTTTTTACTGTTCTCTTGCCATTATTACTAAATTCGGCGACTTGACCTAATCTACTAGCTTTACTAGTTTGGCCTCCAGTATTAGAATAAACCTCGGTATCCAAAACTAAAACTTTAATATTTTCGTTAGTTGAAAGCACATGGTCTAAACCACCAAAGCCAATATCATAAGCCCAACCATCCCCACCAATAGCTAGAACGGTTCTTTTCGGAATATAATTTAATAAATCTTTTAATCTTTCCGGAATATTGTGTACCATTAAAGCTTTTTTAACCTCTAAAGTTTTCTCATTATCATCCGGAAAATCTAAATATTCTTGGAAAATAGCTTGTATTTCAGGTTCAACCTTAGGCATTTCTTCTTGCATAATTTTCGCAATTAAATTTCTTTTATTTTTATAAGATAAATGCATTCCCAAAGCAAATTCGGCATTGTCTTCAAATAAAGAGTTAGCCCATGGGATAGTATAAGGAGTAGATGGCGCCGAACCTCCATAAATACTTGAACAACCTGTTGCATTGGCAATAACTAAATTATCGCCATATAATCTTGTAAATAATTCAATATAAGGTGTTTCTCCACATCCAGCACAAGCTCCACTAAACTCTAATTTTGGTTTACATAAAGCGGCCCCCGGAATAGTAAATTTATTTAATATTTGAGGTTCTTCATAATTATTAAAATAATTATTTACTTTACTTAAATTATCTTTACTAATCTCTCCAAATTCTAAAGCTTTAACCCCATTTTTACCAGGACATTCTTCAATACATAAACCACATTCTGTACAGTCATATTCACTAACTAAAATTTGATAATTATAATCATTATTAAATGGTATACCCTCGTCTTTCGTTAAAAAAGCTCTTATCACGGCATGAGGACAAACAATACTACATCTTCCACATTTAATACAATTTTCTTTTAACCATTTAGGGGCAACTTTATTTACGCCTCTTTTTTCATAGCGACTAAGGCCATTCGGAAAACTACCATCTTTAAAACTTTCTAATTCCCTAACTGTTAAAGTATCCCCTAATCTTTTATTTATTTTACTAATTACATCTAACTTTTCTTCTTGTTTTTCTTCTTTAGCTTCTTTAATTGTTACTTTAACTAATTCTTCTTTAGCTCTTTTTATAGCTTGAATATTACTATTAATAATATTTTCTCCTTTAGTTTTAAAAGCTTCTTTAATATTATTTTCGAGTATTTCTAAAGCATCGCTTACCCCTAATTTATCTAAAATAAGCATTTCTAATATTTTACTTATTTTACCTCTAATCCCAGTATCCATTGCAATTTTAGAGGCATCAATTACATAAACATCAACTTGTCTAGTATAAAGAATATTTCTTTCTTCTCGACTTAAAAAATTATTTAATTCTTCTTCATTCATACTCGTATTAATAATTAAAGTAGCGTTCTTTTTAATATGCTGTAAGAGCTCAAATCTTTTAAAATATTCTTCTTTAGTTACTACTAATAAACTAGGCTCAGTTATATAATAAGGAGCTTCTATTTTTTCTTTTCCAAATCTTAAATTACTGACCGTAACTCCTCCCGATTTTTTAGAATCATAAGAAAAATAACCATTAACAAAATAACTCTTCTTTCCCATAATTTTTAAAATATCTTTAGAAGCACTAACCATTCCATCCGAACCAAATCCATAAATTAAACATTCTAAAGCATCTAATTTTATTTTATATTCTTCTTTCGGTAAACTTTTATTAGTTAAATCATCCACTATACCAATAGTAAAGTCATTTTTTAAAGTTCCCTCTAACATAGTATAAACACTTTTTATATCGGCCGGAGTAGTATTTTTACTAGCTAATCCATATCTTCCTCCGACTATCTTAATATTTCGTTCTTTTAAAGCACTAACTACATCTAAATATAAAGGTTCTCCATTTGAACCAGCCTCTTTAGTTCTATCTAAAACTGCTATATTTTTTACTGTTTCTGGTAAAACATCTAATAAATATTTTGCACTAAAAGGCCGATATAAATGCACCGTAATTAAACCATATTTCTTTCCTTTTTTATTTTCTTCGTCTATAACTAATTTAATTGTTTCGTTTATGCTTCCCATCGCCACAATAATATTAGTCGCATCTTTAGCTCCATAATAATTAAATGGTTTATATTGAGTATGCATAATTTTATTAATTTCCATCATATAATAATTAACTATATCCGCTAAATTAGCATATGAACCATTTCTAGCTTCTTGAGTTTGAAAGAAAATATCTTCATTAAAAGCTAAACCTTTTTGAATATTATTACCAATATTTAAAGCTCGCTTTTTAAAATTTGTTAATTCTTCCCAAGGAATAAGTGGTTTTAACTTATTAACATCTAACTCTTCAATTGTACTAATTTCATGACTAGTTCGAAAACCATCAAAAAAATGTAAGAAAGGAATGCTTCCTTTTATCGCGGCTAAATGGGCAACCGCGGCTAAATTTTGGGCATCACTAACATTACTTGAAGCAAGCATAGCAAAACCTGTTTGTCTGGTCGCATATATATCACTATGGTCCCCAAAAATTGATAAAGCATTAGTCGCAATTGTTCTCGCGGCCACATGAATGACCCCCGGAAGCATTTCCCCGGCGATTTTATACATATTTGGAATCATTAAAAGTAAGCCTTGAGAAGCCGTAAAAGTGGTGGCTAAACTCCCACTTATTAAAGCCCCATGTAAAGCTCCCGCTGCCCCAGCTTCGCTTTGCATTTCAATTAATTTAACTTCTATATCAAATAAATTTTTTTGCTTCAGACTTAAATCGTCAATATTGGAAGCCATTGGACTTGAGGGAGTTATGGGGTATATAGCACATATCTCACTAAAAAAATAAGCAATATCACTACAAGCTTTATTTCCATCACATATCTTTGTCATTTTTCATTCACCTCTTTAATTATACCATGTATCTATTATTTTTGTTATTTTTTCTCAAGACTTTTTTCGACAAAACTTGTCAAAATATACCCGTTTACATATTTTTATTTATCTTTTAAAATATTAACTTGAACATTTAAGGCGGAGTGCCTACTAACTATTTCCTTTCCATTTTCTTCCTTTATAGGGGGTTATTTAAAGGAGGTACTTAGTCATGATAAAAGTAATTTTATCTGTGATAATATTGTTTAAAACAATTAAAAAGACACTCATTCTTATCAATATTAGGATTAATATTTTTAAGATAAGTGTCCACAAAGAAAACTTGTAGGCATTTAGTCCTTAAATGTTCTACAATTTAAGTATAACATAATTTTTTAAAATTACAACTACTTATATACTCCAACCACTGTCCTATTTGGGGGCACATCTTTTAAGACAATAGCACCCGCGCCAATCCGCGAATTAGCGCCAAC
This sequence comes from uncultured Bacilli bacterium, assembly GCA_947628145.1. Classification (GTDB taxonomy): domain Bacteria; phylum Bacillota_I; class Bacilli_A; order RF39; family UBA660; genus Caccenecus. The sequence continues at coordinate 7,170 of CANQYU010000008.1, forward strand.
TGTAATATTGCCTAAAATAATCGCCCCAGCCCCAATTACGACATTATCTTCAATTGTTGGGTGTCTTTTAATGGGATTAGCATCCACTCCCCCTAAAGTAACGCCATGAAATAACATCACATTATCGCCAATAATAGTAGTTTCCCCAATTACTACCCCTGTTCCATGGTCAATAAAAAAATTTTTACCAATTATTGCCCCAGGATGAATTTCTATTCCTGTTCTAACTTTAGCTCTTTCACTTAAAAAACGGGCTAAAAAATATAATTTATGAATATAAAAAAAATGAGCTATTTTATAATAAATATAAACTTTAAAAAAAGGATATAAAATAATTTCTATTCCCCTATGAATAGCCGGGTCTTTAGTTTTTATTAATAAAAATAAATTTTTAAAAAATTTTACCATCTTAATCACAATATATTATATGAAAAAAACTTAACTCTGGTTAGTTAAGTTATCTATTATTAACATTATGATATATCTCTGTTACATCGTCAATTTCTTCTAATGATTTATAAAGTCGCTCAAATAATTCTAAATCTTCAGCATTTAAATCAACTTTATTTTTAGGGTACATACCTACCTCATCAATATCATATTCTATATTAGGAATTAAATTTTCTAATATATCTTTAGTTTTATTTATATCATTAGGGGCCACACTTATTGTAAGTTCTTGTTCTTCATATTCAAAATCAATTGGTTCTATTCCCTCTTCTAATAATTTTTCTAATATTTCGTCTTCTTTCTCTTGTGTTGTTTTAAAAGCAACGACCGCTAAATGAACATAATTATATGTTACACTATTAGTAACTCCTAAACTTTTATTTACTTTATTAAACGCGGCTCTTACCATTCCCACCGTCCGATTAACATTATCTGTTAAAGTTTTAATAATTAAAGTTGAAGCTCCTGGCCCAAATCCCTCATAAATAACCTCATGATAATCTTCACCTTGAGCTCCTTTAGCTTTTTCAATGGCTCTATTTATAATATCACTTGGAACTTGTTCTTTTTTAGCTTTTTCTACTACTCTTTTTAAGAAAATATTGCTTTCAATTTCTGGTGTTCCTTTTTTAGCTGCTAAATAAATTTCTTTAGCATAAGTTGAATATAATTTTGCTTTCATTGCGCCAGTTTTTTGAATACTAGCCTTTCTTACCTCATAAGCTCTACCCATAAAAATCCTCCTAAAAATCTTTAAAAATTATAACACTTAATCTTATAATAGTCCAGTAATAAGTTTTAAATCTCGTACATAATCATAAATAAAGTATTTTTTCTTAAAATTCTTATTTATATACTTAATCATTTTTCTACTACTATATATTTTATAATAATCTACTTTTTGATGTTCCATAATATATTCTAAAGCTTTAATTGTAGTTTCTTTAAAAGTAGATGTATTAAAAAATAAACTAACTCGCTTATATAATTTTTTATTTACTTTTCTATTTAAAAACTTATAATAATTTTCATTCTTTCTTTTAAAAACATATTTTTCCCCATCATAATTTTTAAAATATCTTATACCATCATAATAACCCATTTTAATATTTTCTTCTACTCTTTTCGGGTCTAAATCTAGTACTTTTCCTAAACTCCTTTTAGACTCAATGACGACCACTTTATTTTTATCATAAGGTCTATGAATCCCAATTCCTTTAACTTTAACTAAATATACTTTTTCATATCCTTTATTAAGAAGCATATTAACGGGTCCTAAATCATAAAATCCCCCATCTAAATAATAATGCTCATCAATTAATTTTTCTTCTCTAAATATTGGTAAAAAAGCACTAGCTAAAATATAATCTTTGATTTTTTCTTTTTCCATATCTTCTTTAAAAATATATAAAGGTTTTAAATCATTAAATCTAACTGTACATAATCCATAATCCATTTTACTATTTAATAAATCGTCTACATTTAAATTTTGAGCTAAAACATCTTTTATTCCCTTAACATCTATTCCTCGACTCTTTAATATTTTTAAAAAATTAGCTAAGGATAATTTAATTAAATTTAAACTTATTTTCTTTTTATTAATTTGCTCCACAAATTCTTTTTGAAAACCAAATATTTCCCCCATCGATAAACTTTGCCAAAGTTTAGGTAATTCCTTACCCTTTCCACTAGCAATCATGGCACCATTTATCGCACCTATACTGGTTCCACATACTCCATCAATTTTAATATGGGCATCTAAAATAGCCATATAAACTCCGGCTTGATAAGAACCTCTAACTCCTCCCCCCTCTAAAGCTAATCCTATCATTTTTCTTTTCTCCTAAGTAAAAATACTATCGGTTTTGCTAAAAAGCGAGCTAAAACTCTTTTCTTACCTACTTTTCTTTTAAGACGCATATAATAAGAAGCTAAGGAATCACTTCGAAAATCTAATATTTCATTTAAATTATCACTATCAGTATAAATATGAGTATAAAAATTCTTATCTACAAATAAAGCAGTTAAAATATATTTAAAACTTAAACCATATATATCTAAAACATTAGCTAAAATATTTCGATAAGTACTAGTCTGAGATGTTCCTCCCCCTGCATTAAATACTTTTTTATTTAAAGTTTCTCCCTGACTAATAGCTTTTACTAACATATATCCCGCATCATTATCAGTTAGGGCTTCACAATCATTATTAAGTTTTCCATTATACATAAAAGAGCCTAATTTTGGTTCTGATAAAATTAAAGGTAACCTAATTATGGTATATTTTTTAAGTCTTTTTTTAATTAATTCTTCACATTTAACTTTAGTTTGACTATAATAATCTAATTCTGTAGTTTTAATTGGACTTTTCCCACTAGCTTCTTTTATATCACCATATATAGTGGTCGAAGAAGCATAAATTAAAAAACAATTAGGATTATAAAAATTAATAGCTTTCACAATTAATTCTGTACCTTTATATTCCACTAAATCACTTAAATCTTTTTTAATATCTGCAAGTGGGGGCATAACTCCAGCTAGATGGATAATATAATCTTGTTCTTTGACTAAAGCTTCCATTAAAACTGTATCATTTATATCGCCATAAATAACATTTACTCTTCTTCTATATTTCCGAAGCTTAGCTTGACTATCTTTATTTCTTAAATCTAAAGCTGTTATTTCATATTTACCTTCACTAAGTAAATATTTAATGGTTTTAAGACCTACAACCCCGGCCGCGCCTGTGACTAAAACTTTTTCCATAAAAGCCTCCTATAAACTAAGGGAAACTATCAGTAATATTAAACCTAAGCCCATTCCCACAAAAGTTTCTCTTTTATTTTTATTTGTGATAATCTCTGGTAATAACTCTAATCCCGCGATGTAAAGTAACATACCAATAGTAAAAGCCATTACTAAAGAAAGTATTAAATTATTAATTGTTCCCTCTAGTAAAAATATTAAACCCCCGATTAAACTTGATAAAGTAAGTTCACTAACTAATAATTTATTATCTTTAAATTCTATTGAACTAAAAATATGCATTCCTAAAGGAATATTATGTAAAGCTATTGATAAAGATAATAATAAACCTACTTTAAAATTATTATTAGCTAACCCCACTATCATAAAACCCTCTAAAACATTATGAAATATTAAACTAATAGTAGTTAAAGTTTCTATATGAACAATATGTCCTTTATGTTCTTCTTTATTTTTTTCATTATCTTTATGTTTATGTTCATGAGCTGGTATAAATAAATCTAAAATTTTTAAAACCATAAAACCTAAAATAATAAATATTAATAAAAAACTTATTTTTTCGATTATTTTATAATTAGCCATTAATTCTAAAGCTTCTGGTAAAATATCTAAAAATATTAAACCTACCATCACTATAAAAGCTAACCCTATACTAAAATGTTCTAATTTATTTTTATTTTTAAAGGTATGAGAAATAATTCCTCCCATCAAGAAAAATATTCCTGACATAAGCGTTAAAAATATGCCATAAATTTTCATCATTTTTAATCACTCCACCTTAATTATACCCTTATTTCTTTATTTAAGCAAACAAAACCGCAAAAAAAGCTACATTTATATACATAAACATAGCTTTTGGTATGGAATGTAGATATTGATATACCTACAACTTAATATTACCATATATTTTTAAAATATACAATATTATTAACACAATTTTTTTAAATTTTTACCAATCTATTCTATCAAAGTAAGAATCATTGTTTGTATAATCAAGGTCTTTAGCCATTCCCCCGACAAAATTATCTAAACAAGTAATCATTATAGCCATGTAAAGTAAAGCACTTACTATCCATACTGTACTTATAGCATAAGCTTTTAAATTAACTTTAAATTCTTCTATTTTTAAATAACCTAAAGTAAAATTAAAGAAACATACTATTCCCATAACTAAACCTATAATGGCGCCAATAACTCCTAAAATATTAAAATAACTAGTAATAAACATTAATAAATTAGTAAATATAGTCGGAGCATAACTTACCGCATATAAAGTTAATATTGTTTTAAAATCACTATTTTTACCATTAAATATTTTGGTACCTAAGAATGCTACCCCAATAGGAATAAAAGCTAAAACAAAATTAATAATTCCCATAAATAAGAATATTTTAAAATAAGGAATAACTATTACATCCGCAATATTAATTTGAATAAAAGCACTAAGGAACTTTAATATTGAGGCAAACGCTCCAGTAAAATATAAACCAAAACTAATAGCTATTGCACCTAAAATAAGCATATTATGACTAGTTTTATTACTTTTAATTTTAGCCTCGATTGTTTCTTCGGGCTTTTTAAACATATCTATAATAGTATTTAATAATTCTTTACCATAACCTAATATAGCATCTTGAGTTACCTTTACCTCAGGTTTAACCTCCGTACAATTACAAACCTCTCCTTCGTTTAATTCTCGCCCACACTTAGTGCAAAACTTTTTTTCCACCTTTACTTCTTCTGTACTCTTTTTTCTACCTGCCATTTTACTCCTCACTCCTTCATTTATTTATATAAATATGGCTCTACTATATATAAATAGTATCCACTATTACCCCCATCATTACTCGTAATAAATTCTATTTTCATTTCTTGGACATCATCTAAAATAATATCTATATCTTTCTTAAAATTACCCTCACTTGTAATTTCACCGCTTCTAAATAATTCTTTTTCTCCACTTGTAATTACTATTTCTCCTTTAAAATCCGCGGGCCAATTATCTCCAACTACTAAAGTAGCTTTAAATCTTTTATAATTTTTATTTAAGCGATAAGTTCGATAAGCCGTTTTTCCATTAAAACTAAACTCTATAAAGCTTTGATATTTCTCCTTATTAATTGTTACCTCATAATCAGCATCATAACTATTAACATATCCAACCACTAACTTATCTACTAAATTATCTGGTAATTTTTCTTCTAAATTATCTTTTAATTCTTCTAATTCTTTTTGTTTTTCTTCGTCTTTTATTACTTTAATAACTTGAGTGACTAAATTATAAGCTTTATTATAATCTACTTTATTTTCTAATTCTTTAACTATTTCTTTTAAAGTATCCATAATATTATTAACTACTTTTTCTAAAGCTTCTTTATATTTATCTGTATTACTTAAATCAACATTATTTACCACTTTATTCTTATCTAAATAATCTAATTGTTCTAAATACTTATCTAATAATTCTTCTTTAGTTAAATCTTCAGAGGTAATAATATTAGCTAAATCTTCTAATACCCTATTTAATTCTTCTTTTACATAATCTTCTATATATTTTTGGGCTTCTTTATAATAACAATCTGTTTCTATAACTCTTTCAAAATAAGTATATTTAGCATATTCGTCATTTGTATTTAAACCATATAAATAATTTACTTTTGAACTATATAAATTACTTAAAAGAGTTATTTGTTCTTGATATAAATCCGTACCAAGTATATATTGATTACCATTATAATACTCATAAATAGTATTTAAAATTTCTTTAATTTTTTTATAAGCTTGGTCTAACTCATCTCTATTTTTATAATTAGCATTAAAGTTTTTAACCCAAGCTTTAATTTTACTATTACTAGTTTTTTTAATATCATTTAAAGTATCTTGAGCATCTTTTTCGTCATTTAAAATATTTTTTATTTGACTTAAATCTTTTACATAATTTTCTTTATAATTGGCATAATACTCGTCTAAATTATCACTAACTTTTTTAACTGGTTCATTCAGTAAAATAAATAAAACTAACATAGCGAGTCCAACTAAAATAATAACGCCACCCATCGCTAGTTTTGTTTTTTTAGGTAAAGCCTTAAACTTTTCTAAAAATTTATTTGTTTTTTTACTTTCTAATTTATTTCCACAATTTTCACAATACTTAGCATCTAATTCATTTTTTGTACCACACTTATTGCAAAACATATCTTCACTCCTTTAATATAAATATATTACAATAATTTCTTAATAAAATAAATAGTTTTTATAATTTTATTTAAACTTTTAGAGCATTTTCAATTATAACTTTATTATTTTTAAGTCTTTCACTATTAGAATTAATTTCTAAGGCTTTATTAATATTAACCAAACTTTCTGGATAATAACCTAAATTATAACATACTTGGGCCATTATATCATATATATAATCATTCCAACAAAAAGCTTCATTTATATAAATAGCTTCTTTATTTTTAATTTGAAAAGCTTCGGTTAATAATTGATAAGCTTCTAAAAATCTTTCTTCTTCTACATATAAACTAGCTAATTCTACATATGCTTCCCGCATATTTGGTTCTTCTTGTACGGCTAATTTATACCACATCTCCGCTTCTTTTTTTCTTCCTAAATTAAGATAACATCTCGCAATAAAACGCATTGATGCACACCTTTCTGGTTTCCAGTTAGCTTGAGGTAAATCTAAATGTTGTATTAAAGTATCTATGGCTTCATTCCACCTTTTATGATACATATATTCTCGTCCTAAATAATGTCTATTTCGAGCATCCAAGGGAGCTTCTTTGACACTTAACTCTAATAAAGGTAAATAGCTAGCTCGCGATTTAGTATAATCTGGTCTATGTTCTAACACTACCTCGGGAACTATAATTTCTCTTTCATTAGGTAAAGTATTTAAAACCTCATGCACGGGATAAATCCATTTATACCCCTCTCTTTTATGAACTTTAGTCATATAAAAAGTAGTCGCTGGTTTTCCATATTCGTCAAAACTCCAAATATAATTATATTTTAACTTATCAGCTCCTTTACTCCAAGCTTCCTCAAAAGCTTTCCGAAAACCTGGCTGAAATTCTTCGTCTAAATCTGTACATATACAAATATCCGTATCTTCTGGCACCATATCTAAAGCTTTATTCCTCGCTACATCAAATCGCCAAGGCTCTATAATTTCTATTTTAACATTTACTCCTAAATCTTGTAACTTTAAAACTGTATCATCCGTGGAACCCGTATCTAAAACATATATTGCATCAGCTTCTTTCATAGAATTTACCCACCGTTCTACAAATTGACTTTCATTTTTACATATAGCATAGACACATACTTTATATTTATTCACAAAAAATCACCTATTAAATTATATCTTACTAAACTTTTTACTAGAACAAAAAAGCTATTGAAAAAATCAATAGCTTAATTTAGTTTTTTAACAGTTAAGGACGCCGAGGTAATGCTTCCAGTCGCAGCCGCGGTAGAAGAAGCTTGTAAAGTTACGGTATCTCCGGCCGTTAATTGAGCTAAAGTTACCGCTTTAAAAACTTGAGGTTGTCCAGCTTCTAAAGTTAAAGTTTGACTTGAACCCGTTATAGTTGCTCCATCATTAGCTTCCAAAGTTAAATTTCCCTCAGCAGTTAAACTTGCTACTACATCATATATTATTTCATAAACTCCATCTTCTGATATCGTAATTCCATTCGCTGCTTGTTCTACATCTAAATTAGGTAAATCATTAGCTAAATCAACCGTTACTGGTACCGAAGCCGTTAAATCTAAGGCTTGAGTAGCTGTATTATAAAGTCCTCCATAAGCTCCTAAACCAGTCCCAGCTGGACCTTCGGGAATTGTAAACTCTAATTGATAAGTTCCATCTCCTCCGGTAATTTGTACATCTGCATCGGTTCCTGCTGGCACAGTTTGGACAGGCGCTACTATTAATGTTGGCGCTGGTCCTACTGGTCCTTGAGGTCCTGTCTCTCCAGCAACGCCCGGAGTTCCTTGAGGTCCCGTTGGCCCTTCTGGTCCAGTTGCACCGACTGCTCCAACTAATCCTTGTAAACCTTGAGGACCGGTTGGACCTATTGGTCCGGTTGGTCCTGTAGGACCTGTAGCTCCAATTGCTCCAGTTAATCCTTGTAAACCTTGTGGACCTGTTGGGCCTATTGGACCGGTTGGTCCTGTAGGGCCAGCTGGAATTGTAAAGTTAAGTATGGCGTTGGAACTAGTCCCGACATTTACAACTGTGGCTTCACTCCCTGGGGCTGTTGTTGTCGTTGTTCCCACCGTAATAGTTGCCGCGGCAGGTCCCGTTGGGCCGGTTGGACCTGTTGGCCCATAGCAACAGCATCCTCCACTATAAGGATGTTGTTGTTGATAACAATTAATTAATTGCTGAGCTCTTTGTAAATTATTCAATTTTTATCTCCTTTCTAATTTAGTATATGAACTAACAAAAAGCCCGCGCATGGCAAAAAACTAAATAAAATTAAAAACATTTAAAAAGAGGCTTATAAGCCTCCACCTGAACCAAAGGAATCTAATTCTTGTTGAGTAACTACGACATTTATTCTCATTCTTCTATTACCACATATAAATAACGCTTCTCCTTGGTTATAATATTTAATACTATCTTTTTCTGACTCATTTAAATCTATTAATTGAGCTAAATCATCCACGGCTTGTTTTCTAAGTCCCATGACTAAATAATATGAAGCATTATCAAAAATTGCTTTGCCATGAACTATCATATTAGGGGCCGCAAAATCAGTTGGTTGTTGGGTAATAATTATAGTGCCGGTATTATATTTTCTAGAACGTCTTTGAATTTGCGCTAAAAATTCGGCACCTAATTCATTTCTACTTGATAATAATACATGGGCTTCGTCAACCATCATTACGGTATTAACATCTTTATCTAAACATAAGCCCCATGCATATTTTAATATATTAAAGAATAACGCATTTTTAATATTTTCATCACTATTCATTAATTCTCTTATATTAAAAACAATATAATCACTATTAAATTTTAAAGTAGTATGTCCAGTAAAATAATAACGTAGTTCTTTAGTAAGAGGTCTAATTTTAAGCTCTAAGCGCTCAATTACATCTCTTTCTCTAGTTGCATCAGGCATTGATAACATTCGTCCTTTAATTGTCGCATAAACATCATCAAAAGTTGGGAAATCATTACCAGTTAAAGTTGAAAAATCGGTATCAAAATCTATTTTATAACGTTTATATGTATCTTGAACTATTTCACTAAACATAGTTAAAACATCTTCTTCGATATCCGGATATAAGTATTTCATAAATGCTTTTAATTGTTGTAAAGTTCGAGTCAGAATTGTATAGCCAAGTCCTTGAGCTAATTCTTCTTCATCCGCGTCCATGACTACCTCTAAAGGGTTTATCATTCCAAAATCTCCACCCTTACCTAAATCTAAGAAATCTCCTCCTAGATTCTTCGTCATTTCCTCAAGTTCGCCTTCAGGGTCTATACATACTACTTTACAACCATTTCTTAAATGAGTTCGAAGGAGTAATTTAGCCGCGGTTGATTTACCTGAGCCAGATGTACCAAGTAAAATCATATTGGCATTATTTCGGTTATGTTCTTTTTTAATTTGATATAAAAATTGATTAAATAATACGACTCCTCCCGAAAAATCCACCCCAAACAATGTTGCATTTCCTGGGTCTTTAACACTATCAAATACAAAAGGATACATAGCCGCGATGGTAATAGATGGAATTGGTGTCCCCACTCTTTTTTCAATATCTTGTTTCGGAAAAATTGGAATAATTGATTGTAATACTTTTTCTTGTTCAAACATTAAACTTATTCCCCGCATCCCTAAAGCATCTAAATAAGTTCGAACTTGCATTTTTTTAAGGTCTAATTCTTCTTTAGAATCGGCACTTACCATTACATGCATTTGAAAATCAAATATTCTTGATTGGGTTGCCGCAAGCATTGAAATAAATTGCTCTAAAGATTCATAATCTTGGCGTATTCTTTCTTGAATCGTTTTATCTCTTTCATTTTGGTAACGGAGTTTTAAATCGGCAATTTCTTTATTAATCATCCGTTGTAAAGTACTAAATTCAATGGGAATATGTTTAATTGAAACTTTAACTCCACTTATACTTGTAATATCTGATAAATAACCAATATAAATGCTTCTTGGAAAACTAATAATCGTAAAAATCGTACAATATTTACCCCCTAAAGTAAATTCTGTTGGTTTAAACTCCATTCCTTTAGGAGCTACTTCACTTTTTATTTTCATTAGTCCATCACCGTCCCAAATGTAGTGTGAGTTCCCCCATTTAAGAAATTATCTAAAATCATTCTTAAATCATCATTGCTAGTTTGTGTTGAATTAAGCCCTGAATTAGCTAATCCACTAATTAAAGTATGGAGGTTTTTTTGAATTAATTCCATTCTTTTTTCTTTAAATAAAATAAAGTATTCCGTATCCACCACATTATATTCTGCACTCATAAACATATTAGCTTTATTAATATCTTCCATAATTAATTTTTTTTCAATTTGACTATTAGCATTATTATAAAGTATTTGTAATTGAGATAAATAAACACTTATATCTACTGGTCTATCCGCAATAATTAACCAAAATTCAAAATTTATGGAATTATATAAATTTCTTAAATTTCCGACAATTGAATTTTGTAACCCTTGCTCAGCAATAAAAATATTTCTTGGTAATACTTTAACTCCCGTCACATATTCTCCAGTTTCTAATTGTATCATACCATTAAGTATTTGTTTAATTGGGAGCCAATCTTCCGTAAAAGGACTATTTGTCTTCACTATCTAAACACCAACCTCTCCAATAATATTTTCTTTTTCCTCTATAAAACGTATAAACATTGGTAATAAATTGTAAAACATTATGATAATTAGGCACAGGTAAAACTAAAAAGCCAGTAATTAAAGCCGGACTTAAAATTAAAAGCATTAAAGGTACAGTTGCACTTTGAACAACCATAAGTAAAATAATTGTTAAACTAACTCCAGAACCAAATAAAATTAAATCTGTCATTGTAAAAAAGCCTAATATTAATTGAGATTTCTTAGTATTCGCGGGAATTAAATAATTATTCACAAGTCTTCCCTCCTATTTTCACTAATTAATTATAACATAAATATTATCGTTTAGATAGTATTAATTTTTAAAAAGAAAAAAATTCTACTTTTTAAGTAAAATTCTTTTTAAATCATTTTCTTTTAAAATTAAATATTCGTCTATACTTATTTGTTCCCCATCCCTTAAAGCTATTTCTCTTAAATTATTAAATAATTCCATAAATACTACATTAAAAGGGTCATAATTAGAACCGGACATTCTAATTCTAACATTAATATTATTTTTCATTGTATAAATATCTTTTATATTTCCTCTATCAAAAGTAATTATAAAAGCATTTTCTCTTTTTTCAATTTTAAAGCTAGGTCCTTCGTCTAAAGGTTCATTAACTACATATTTAGTCATATTAGTATATTCATTTGGCATTATACCATAATCATCACTATACCAATTAATTACTCCCTCTTTAATTAAATTAGTATATCTTGCTTTTTCTTTTAAACTTTCTCTTCTTTTTTCTTCTAAATATTTAGCGTCTCTTAAAGCTTCGTGGTAATCTTCTAAAAACATTTCCGAATTTTTAATTATTTTTTCTTCATTCATTGGAAAAATATTATAATTAATAATATCATGGTATAACTTAAAAAAAGCTTCATAAATTAAACCATTATCTTTTCCAATAATAAAAGTTGGTTCATCCCCATAATTATCTAAATTAAAGTAAACATCTAAATTAGGGGCAAAAAATATTTTAAGTTTTTTTCCATCTCGATTTAAATTAACTACTCCAAATTCTTCTGTTTCCCCATCTAATTTTTGATATTCTATCTGAATTCTATTCATAAAACCACCCTTAAATAAATTATAATTTATAATTATTATAAAAACAAGTAAATTTCTAAAAATATTGTTTTTCAAAAATCTTTATTGTATAATTTATTTAATAAAGGTAGTTGATTATGATGCGAAAATTTGACTTTGAAAAAAATTCCATTGTGGAAATAGTTAATGAAATAATAATTGATGCCATTAAGAAAAAAGCTTCAGATATTCATTTTGCCCCTACTCCCAACAATTTAATGGTTAGAATAAGAATAGATGGCGAATTAGAAGATTATGCCGAAATTCCTAATGTTCTAAAAAAGAATGTTATAACCCGCATTAAAATAATAAGTGGTATGAACATTACGGAAACGAGGCTTCCTCAAGATGGCGCTATTAAAAATAGTTTAGATAAAACGGCTTTAGATTTACGGGTCTCTTCTCTTCCAACCATTGATGGGGAAAAAATTGTTATTCGTATTCTTGATTATTCTATGAGTTTAAATGGTTTAGAAAACCTCGGATTCTCCGAAAATAACTTACGTAAACTTGAAAAAATGTTAAGCGAACCTAATGGTTTAATCTTAGTCACGGGAGCAACCGGCACAGGTAAATCAACAACTGTTTATGCCTTATTACAGAAATTAAATAAAAAAGAAAAAAATATTATTACCATTGAAGACCCAGTTGAAATGCGCATTGAAAATGTTAATCAAGTCCAAGTATTAAGTGATATTGGTCTTACTTTTTCTCATACTTTAAGAAGCATATTAAGACAAGACCCTGATATTATTATGGTCGGTGAAATTCGGGATGACGAAACTGCCAGAATGGCCGTACGTGCTTCTATTACTGGTCATATTGTTTTATCTACTGTTCATACTAATAATTCTTTAACTACCATTGAAAGATTAATTGATATGAATGTTGAACGTTATCTTTTAGGCTCTGCTTTAACTGGAATTATTTCGCAAAAATTAGTTAAAAAGCTTTGTCCTAAATGTCGCACTACTCGTCCTACGACCAGCTATGAACAAAAATTAATTAAAAAACACTTAGGTATTGATGTTAACGAAATTTATGCCCCCGTTGGTTGTAAATATTGTCATAATGGTTATTCAGGACGTATTGCTATTCATGAGGTTTTAACAATCAATGAAGATATTCGTGATGCCATTAGTACTAATGCCAACCGGATTAAACTAAAAGAACTCGTTTATAATTCCAAAGAAGATATTACTACTATGTTTGAAGATGGTTTAGAAAAAGTTATTATGGGCCTTACAACCATGGAAGAAATATTAAAAACTATTGATATATCTAGTGATGAAGAATTACAAGTTTAAAAAGAGCCTTTTAGCTCTTTTTCCCTTTTAATAAATTTCCAATATAACTTACAATTAATATTATTATATATTCTAGTATTAAATAAATTAGCATTATTTTATAAGTTAAAACCAAATTATTCTTTATAAAATAAAAACTAAAAGGTAACAACATTATAATCAATAATAAAATTAATTCTATTATATTATTCTTAAAAAAATCTTGAGTTATTCTTTTCTTTTTTTCATATATACTATTAACACATAAATATAAATTCATGACCATAAATAAATATTTATCGACAAAATCTTTTTCAAAAGAAGCAAAATAAAAGAAAACTAATATTAAAAATAATAAATCTAATCTAAATATATTAAAAAAATTATTTTTTAAATATTTTAAACTAAACTTTCGATATTCCTTATTATTTAAATTTCTTATAACACTTATTATAAAAAATAAACACCAAGGAATAAAAGTTAGCAAAGTTATATATTTATCAAACATTCCAATCTCTCCTTGCATAATGACAACCACAATAATCTTGTCTATATAAATTATATTTTTTACTATATTCTATACTTTTTTTATAGCCATCATTCTTTTTAAAATCACCATAGATAAATTTAATACCTATTTCTTTTTCGATTTTTTCGCCTATTTCATTTATAATTTGACTATTTTTATGGGGACTAACTGTTAAAGTTGTTCCAAAATATTCAAAATTATTTTCTTTCGCTTTTAAAGCTGTATTTTTAAGGCGCAAATAAAAGCATTTATTACACCTAGCTCCGCCTTCTTTTTCTTGTTCTAAACCTTTAACATAGTTTTGATAAATTTCATTTTCATATAAAGCTTCCTTAAATTCAATAATATTATCTTTATTTTCTAAATTAAATTCCTTAATAAACTTAATTTGTTCTTGTTTTCTTTTTTCATATTCGGTATAAGGTTCTATATTAGGATTATAATAATAAACTGTTATTTTAAAATAATCTTTTAAAAAATTTATAACTTGGGTCGAACAAGGACCACAACAACTATGTAATAATAATGTTGGTTTATAGTCTAAAGTTTTTATTAAAGCTTCTAAAATTTTTTGTCCATTTTTATTCTCCATCATCCTGAACCCCCACATCAATTCCTATACCATCACTACTATTAAAGGGCGTAAATAAATTATTTTCACTTAAATAACTATCTAAATAAAGTGTTCCTTTTTTATTATCCACGGCACTAGCAATTGAGGCATATATATCAATATAATTATTTAATCTTTGCATATTTAAAGTATTTATATAAACGACATTTGTATCATTCATTCTTAGTTTAAACCGTTCATTATCAATAACTACCTCTTCGTTTATATCCGGGTCATATTCTATTTCATTAATCATTCCTATTATATCTGGTTTAATATCTTTAAAAGTATTAACAAAATCATTTAATAACTCACTTGGAACATAATTTATTAAAGTTGGTATCCCTAAATAGCGACTATTATTGGTGACCTCCTCGCCATTACTGAGCATTACTTTTTCGGTATTACGTTCATAAAATAAAGGAATAGCTTCTTCAATATCTATTTCCAGTTTTCCTAAAAATATATTTTTTTTAACAGTTGCTTTATTTACTAATTCTAAAGTTTCTAATTCTTTTTCGATTTTTCGGGTATTTATTTTAAATATTATTGGATAATCTTTAATATTAGCTTTTTCGATTATTTCATTATCTGTTAATAATTTAGTATTAGTAATATAAATATTTTTAATTCTAATTGTAAAAAAAGTATATAAAAGCATTCCTATTAAATAAATAATTAATAGTAAAACAATTAAAGCTTTAAAATTTATTCTTACTTTTTTTACTTTTTTTTGCATTTTAATTCTTCCAATCAATTATTTCTTGTTCTAGTATTAAATCGACATTAAATTGTTCTTTAACTTCTTTCTGTATTAATCTTATCAAATTTTTAATATCATTACTAGAGGCATTGCCCGTATTTACAATAAAATTGGCATGTTTTTCTGATACTTGAGCACCCCCAATAGTTTTTCCTTTAAGACCTGCTTCCTCAATTAATCTTCCGGCATAATCCCCATCCGGATTACGAAATACTGAACCCGCGGATGGTAAATCTAAAGGTTGGGTTTCTTTTCGTCTTTCACATCTATTTTTAATAAGCTCTAAAGCTTCTTCTTTATTTCCTTTAGTTAACTTAAATTTTGCTTCTAAAACAATTTTAGATGTATTCTTTAAACTGGTATAGCGATATCCAAACTCAATATCTTCTTTTAATATTTCTTTAATTTCTAAATTTTCATCTAAAACTTTAATACTAACTAAATTATCAAAAAGTTCACTATTATAAGCTCCAGCATTCCCGACAATGCTTCCTCCGACTGTCCCAGGTATATTAGCCGCCCATTCTAAACCAACTAAACCCTTATTAACTGTTTCTAAAGCTAATTTTCCCATCATACATCCTGCTTCTGCGACTACTATATTATCTTCAATTTTTAAAGAGGTTAAATCTAGTTTAATTATCGCTCCCGCAAAATATTGGGCTAATATTACATTAGAACCCGCGCCTAAAACTAAATATTCAATATTTTTCTTTTTTAAATCTTTAATAACCTCTTTTAAAGCCTCTATACTTTTAACTTTAATTAAATATTTAGCTTTTACCTCTAATTTATAAGTATTACTAACTAAAGCATTTTCTAATACTAAAACATCTTGTCTATTGTTCATTTATTAATTCCTCAATTTCTGTTGCAATTGCTTCACTGCTATCAATTTTTCCTAAATTTTTTAAATTCATTTTTATAATATCATATTTTTGTTTATCATTTAATAATTCTTCGACCATATTATGAAGCTTAACTCCATCTAATTCTTCTTCTAAAATCATTTGTCCTGCATTATGCGTAACTATTTCTTTAGCATTATAATATTGATGGTTATTAGCTACATAAGGGCTAGGTATAAATATAGCTGGTAAATTTAAAGCTAATATTTCACTCATAGTACTAGCTCCGGCCCTTGTAATAATTAAATCTGCACTTTGCATTAAACCTGCTAAATTATCTAAATAAGGCACTACTTTAATATGCGAACCTAAATTTAAATCTTTAATAAAATCTTCATAATAAGCTTTTCCTGTAATATATAAAATTTGCTCATCACTATTTTTACTAAGTTCTAAAAAAGTTTTTAATTTAGCATTTATCGTACTACTACCGAGTGAACCGGCAACTACAATAACTAATTTTTTATTTTCTAAAAAACCTAGTTCACTCTTTTTAATTCTTTTCATTGTTAAAGCTGCTTCTCCACAAGGATTACCTGTATAAACACATTTTTTAGCTCCTTTAAATTTATCTAAAGTTGATAAAAAAGATACCGCGACTAAATCAATATTTTTAGCTAACATTTTATTAGTTTTACCTACTATACTATTTTGTTCATGTAAAAAAGTTTTTATTTTTAATTTTTTAGCGGCTTTTAAAACGGGATATGTTACATATCCTCCAAAACCTAATACTAAATCCGGTTTAAATTCTTCCATTAATTTTAAACATTTATTATAAGCTTTATTTATTAAAAAGACATTTTTAAAATCTTTTAAAACATTTTTTGAAAATCCATATATTTCTATTGCTTCATATTTAATATTCCTTTTAGGAATAATATCTTTTTCCATTCTATTATGGGTTCCAATATATAATACATCTAAATTTTTATCTTTACTTTTGAGTTTATCTATAATAGCTAAAGCAGGATATATATGCCCCCCTGTTCCTCCAGCACTAACAATAATACGCATAAGCTCACCTCTTAATCTAATTATACTAGTAAATCTTAAAAAAAACTATCATTTTTTTTCTTTTACCAAAAAAGCCCCTTTAATACTTTAAATATGCTTCCTATTCCCTTCGTCATAAAGTCACTAATACTTTCACTTATTTTATTACCAACTTTAGTTATTTTATTAGAATAATCTATTCTGTCTTCCTTTAAATAAGTCTTTAAATCAACTATTTCGCCATTTTTTAAATCTTCTTCAAACTGGGCTCTTGCTTCTTCGGTCATTAAAGCTTTATTCGTTACTTTAGTCTCATAATACCCACTTTTATATGCAATATAAACTACCATATAAATTATAAATAATAAACCTATAATTTTAAAAAATAAATTAGTTTTCTTTCTTGCCATAATTACTCCTTTATATAATTAGCTAAGGCTTTCGCGACTACTTTTAAAGTTCGATTTACCTCATCAATAGTATTTTTTCTTCCCCCAACTTGTAAAAGCATTACTCTTCCATCAAAATCTTGATTATATATTCCATGATAACCAGCCCCTCCCCATTTACTTACTCCTCTTGAAATACAATTATTTAAACTCTTTATCTCATTATCTATTTCTTCCATTAATTTATTATTTTCCAGATAATTAACATTATCAGTTCCTACAACCCATAATATTCGTGCATAAGCTTCATTATTAATTTTACAAGTTGTATCATTATAATCTTTATCTGATAATTGTATATCTATAAAATATTTTAAAGAACTATTTTCTTGTTTAGCTTTACTAAGTAATATTCTGCTTCCTTGATAACTTAAAGAATAACTAATATTATTATCTTTTAATACTTTTGCTACACTTTCTAATTCCACTAAAGAACCAATACCCTCTTTTTTTAAATATTCTTGTAATATTAAATTAGCTTGAGTAATAACTGGCTCTATATTATAAGAATTATAATAATTATTTGTATATTTATCTGTTTGAAAAGTATTATAAATATATATAATAGGTTCTGCATTTATCACTAAATCTGTTATATTAGAATTATTATTACTAACTATTTTATCTAAATATATATTAAACCCATAACTATTTTTATATAATAAATTCTTATTAAAATTATATTTATCTATAATATTTCCAAAAGCATTTAACCTAACTACCTTAAACATATCATAAGTTAAAAATAAATCTATATATATATTTATAAAAACATTTATAAAAACGAGTACCATCATAAATATTAATATTTTAAAACCTATAATTTTATACTTAGGTATTTTTATCTTTCTTCTAGCAATAAATCTTTTCATATTATCACCATATCTATTATATAAAATAAACACTTAATATTATGTCGAAAAAAATAAAACTATTAAAAATATTATAATATATTTAAATGATTTAAAAAAAAGTAGAGTTTTCACTCTACAATAAAATAAATATATCTTGCCTAAACTTGAATAAGAAAAAGCAGTTTAGGCAAGTTTTTTTTAATCAGTTGCTACTACAAATGGGCTTCCTACTAAACCATTTCCTCCTGAGAATGTTGTACTACCTTTCAAATTTATTACTGGACGCACTCCTTGAGCAAAGCTCGCATTAGTACCAGAACCATTATCAATAGACCCACTACTGCCTACGAAAAATACACTGGCACTAGAAGAAAAACTAGATGGAGACATGGTCCAATAAGAATATCCAGTATATAAATAATAGTTCAAATTGTTTATTGTACTTTTACCTCCAGCCATTGCGACCTCATCCACGGTTATTAGTCCTACTGGATATTGTAATATTCCATTCCCATTCCCTGCCTCGGCACCTGTTGTATATAAATCTCTTTGTAATGCAGACTTATCTACTGCTTTTGTTTTTGGGTCTACTCCACATCTTAAATCTGGTGTTTGTGTTCCAAGCGAGCTACTTAAATTAGCTGAAATAAATCTATCCGTTTCTGCATATATTGTTGCATTTTCACTACCTCTACCAAAGCCAGTATTAGAATAATTGCTTCTAGATATTTGAGATATTTGTCTATCATTACAAAAGCCTGTGTTTCCACTTATATATTTTGTATAATTTGTCATGTCTCCTTCACCGCTATACCAGCTATTTACATACTCTGCCACTGTACTTGGAGTAGTTCCTTGGTGAGCTTCAGGATATTTTGATGTTACATCATTTACAATATAATATCCAACATGAGTATTATCATTATTCGGTAAGTTATATGAAATGTATCCAATTCTAGTATTAGTACCATTTGTGTCTTGGCAACTTGCACTACCACATTGATAAATCAATCTTAATGTTCCATCTCCATTTATTCTTATTATTCGCCAACTCTTATTCGCAAATGTTACCCAGTTATCTTGAACATCTCCACGGAATACATAGCTTATTCCATAGTTATCTTCTGCTGTATATAGTTTTCCTGTTGAACTCGATGTATCTACCGCGCTTATTGCTGGCATTGGTGATGTTATATATTGTTTACCTGTCCGAGCTTCTAATTTAGCTAGCATATTTTCTGGAGTAGAATTATATTCAAAATAAAATATACATTTGCTTCCTTTTTTTAAATTACCTATTACTATATTACCATCGTTATCGGAACTTAATGTTACTTTAGTATCGTGGTCGTCTTTATTAGTCGTGTAACAATAACTTTTTGAGGTATTTATTTGATACTCTTTTCCTGGCATTTCTGTTATTTCTACATCTTTTCCGTCTTCTATTTTATACATAGCTATAACATTTAAATCAGCCATACTATAATTAATAGTTCCTTTAGCAAGTTCTATACTTTCGGTATTTCTGTAATTTGCTCTACTTGTTAAATAGTTTATTAATATAAATATACTTGCTGTTAATAATACTCCAATTAATATTCCTAATTTAAGTTTATTATTACTAATATCTAACTTTTCTATTTTCATTTTCTTTTCCCTTTTCTATCAATTATATTAAAATTTTCTAACTTATATTTAAATTATAATATCTGCTATACTCAAAGTCAAGAAAAAATTAACTATTACCTACCTATAATATAATAATTCCCATTTTAATGAGAAAATTAATTTGGTGATATTATGGCAACATTTAATTATGAAATAGATTATTCAAGAATTAAAGAGTTAAGAAATAAAAACAATTTAACTCAACAACAATTAGCAGATTTTTTAAATATTAAAAAACCAACATATACTCAGTTTGAAAATATGAAAAGAGAACTATTCCCTATTACTAAATTTAATAAACTTGCTAATTATTTTAATGTATCTATGGATTATCTACTAAAGTTAAGTGATAATCCCAAAATAAATATCATAAATGAAGAAATAAATCCTATCACCGCAGGTATTAGACTTAAAGAAATTAGAAAAGAAAATAAATTTTATCAGGAAACATTAGCTCAAAACGTTGGTACAAGTGCTGCATTAATATGCGAATATGAAAAAGGTAAAAGACTAATATCGCTTCCTATTAGCTATGCAATATGTCAAAAATTTAACATTTCCATTGATTACCTATATGGTAAAACTAATGAACCTAAATATTTAAAGTAAATATTTACAAATCTATAAAATTATTATATACTTAATTTAGCGAGACACATTATAGTGCTTGCCATTGTTGGTTCGCACCACTTACTTATAAGGTAAATGGTGCATTTTTATTATATTTAAAATTATTTAAAAATAATTTGTAGTATAATTATCATTAAAAGTATTAAGATTAAAAAATCTTTTTTACTCATATGACCACCTCACTTTTCAGAAAAATAAAGTGGCAAGCACCAAGACCCCCTAAGATGTCTCGCACTCCAAACATATCATAAATTTAAATACAATGCAAAATACAGATTTTATTAAATTGGAGGCAATTTTGGTCAAAAATGGCCATTTTTGATGCAGATTTAATTAAATTAGCTAAGCAGATTTTATTAAATCTGTAATTTTTA
Organism: uncultured Bacilli bacterium; assembly: GCA_947628145.1. Taxonomy (GTDB): domain Bacteria; phylum Bacillota_I; class Bacilli_A; order RF39; family UBA660; genus Caccenecus. The sequence continues at coordinate 28,437 of CANQYU010000008.1, forward strand.
ATTATTTTACAATTATTTACAAAAAAATTAAAGAAATACAAAAAAGTAGAGTTTTCACTCTACAATAAAATAAATATATCTTGCCTAAACTTGAATAAGAAAAAGCAGCTTAGGCAAGTTTTTTATTATTTTAAACTATGATTATGATGGTATGTATGGGTCTCCAACTGTACCAGTTCCTGAAAAATTTGTACTAGCTTTCAAATTTATTACTGGACGCACTCCAGTAATAGCGTTGTCCACAAAGACGCCACTGAGAACGCCACTATTATACACAATGAACACGTAAGCCATACTATTACTGTCCAAGTGAGACGGAGACATGGTCCAGTAGTAGTTACCTGTATATAGCCAAAATCTTTTGTTTTCACCTCCAGCATAGCCTCCTGCTAATATTAACTCATCCGTTGTTATTAAGCCTACCGGTATATCTAAGGCACCATTTCCTTTTGTTCCTCCTGTTGTAAATAAATCTTGACTTGCTTGGGGACATTCTAAACTTGCTTCTCTTGGGCCAGTCCATGTCCTTATATAGGTTCCATAATATGTTGCCAATTTTCCAAATCCATATGACTCTTTATTCAATGTCGCATCCTTTACAGCTTTATCATATGGCGTTCTATCATTACAAAAGCCTGTTTCCCCATCGATTAAACTTTTATTTAAACTACTTGCTCCATTATACCAAGTTCTTAATACCCCTAATATTGTACTATCTGTTGTATTTATATGAGCGTCTGTATAATTTATCGCTCCTACTGTGCCATACTTAAATCCTACATAGGCATTGTCATTAGACGAAGAATTATATTTACTAATTCCGGTTTGCGAGTTATCTTTTGGTGTTAAATAACCATCTGTTGGTTGGTCTCCTGCATTATTTGTTCCGGAATAAATCATTCTTACTGTTCCATTTCCATTTATTCTTATTATTCTCCACCAATAATTTCCGAATTTTACCCAGTTATTATTGACTGTTCCTCTATAATAATAACTTGTTCCATAATCATCCTTAGCTTCATATATTCCTTTTTCATCTGTTCCACAACCTGTATCACAGGCTGTTTTACTCAAATCTGGTGAATTCTTTATACTGCTTGTATTTATTTTTAACTTAGCTAGCATTTTTTCAACTGGTTTTGCTTCTTCAAAATACAAATAACATTTTGTCCCCTTTTTAGTTACTTTTATATTTAATTCTTTAGTATAATAATCAAAAGTAAATACATCTTTTATTTGAGCATCACTATCAGGAGTAGTGCAATAGCTCCTTTCACTTAATGTATATCCCTCTGTTGGAACTGTATCAATATCTACATCTCTTCCATCTTCTATTTTATACATAGCTATTACATTTAAATCAGCTAAACTATAATTTATGGTTCCTTTTGCTAATTCTATACTTTCGGTATTTCGATAATTTGCTCTACTGGTTAAATAGTTTATTAATATGAATATTACTGCACACATTATAAAGCCTATTGCTATATATTTTATTTTCTTATTACTTAATTCTAACTTTTCTATTTTCATTTTCTTTTCCCCTTCTATTATCAATTATCTTAAAATTTTCTAACTTATATTTAAATTATAATATCTGCTATACTTAAAGTCAAGAAAAATGTCAATATTTCGGCACTAAAAATTTTTTTAAATAAATTAATGAGAAAATTATTTTGGTGATATAGAAATGAATTACAAAGAACGCATGAATGAAATTAGAACAATAAATGATGTAAGTCAAAAAGAATTAGCCAAAGTATTAAATATTTCTGCATATACTTATAGCCACTATGAAACGGAAGATACCATAATTCCCTTAAAACACTTAATAACTTTTTGTGACTATTTCAATATATCTTTAGATTATATTCTAAATTTATCTAATCAAAAAAAATATGCCAAATTTGATAAAGGTTATAATCTAAATCTAAGTGGCACCCGATTAAAAGAATTTAGAAAAGAAAAGAAACTTACTCAAAATGTTTTAGCTAAAAAAATAAATATTGCTAGGTCTATGCTTTCAGAATACGAAAAAGGTAATTATCTCGTATCAATTCATTGTTTATACACTATCTGTAAAAAATATAATATCTCCGCGGATTATTTATTAGGTAAAACTAATGAACCTAAATATTTAAAGTAAATATGTTAAGATTTTTTAAAAATGTCAGTTTTTAAAAAAATGGATAAGTAACAAACAAAGATAAACTTTGTAATAAAG
>CANQYU010000009.1 GCA_947628145.1 uncultured Bacilli bacterium
AATTGAGGTCTGTAATTTGAGAAGAATGGAGTATGACGTCCGCCTTCTTCTTTACTTAAAACATAAACACTAGCTTTAAACTTATGATGTGGAGTAACGCTTCCTGGTTTAGCAAGAACTTGTCCTCTCTCAACCTCATCACGAGAAATACCACGTAATAATACACCAGCATTATCTCCAGCTTGAGCAAAGTCAAGAGTTTTACGGAACATTTCAATACCAGTAACAACTGTTTTCTTAGTAGGTTTTAAACCAACGATTTCAACCTCATCATTAAGACTTAATTTACCTCTTTCAACCCGACCAGTAACAACAGTACCACGTCCTGAAATTGTAAATACGTCTTCAATACTCATTAAGAATGGTTTATCAGTATCACGAACTGGAGCATCGATATAAGAATCAACTGCGGCGATTAAATCACGAATTGATTGAGCAGCAGCTTCATCACCCTCTAAAGCTTTTAATGCTGAACCACGAATAATAGGGCATTCAGTATCAAAACCATATTCTCCAAGTAATTCTCTAATCTCCATTTCTACTAAGTCTAATAATTCTGGGTCGTCAACTTGGTCACATTTATTCATATAAACAACAATTTTAGGTACACCAACTTGACGTGATAATAAGATATGTTCTCTTGTTTGAGGCATTGGGCCATCTGCGGCACTTACAACTAGAATTGCGCCATCCATTTGGGCAGCACCAGTAATCATGTTTTTAACATAATCGGCATGTCCAGGACAGTCTACGTGAGCATAATGACGTTTTTCAGTTTCATACTCAACGTGAGCAGTATTAATTGTAATACCTCTTTCCCTTTCTTCTGGAGCTTTGTCGATATCAGCATAATCAACAAATTGTCCAAAATATTTTGTAATAGCTGCTGTTAATGTTGTTTTACCATGGTCAACGTGTCCAATAGTACCAATATTAACATGCTCTTTAGAACGGTCAAATTTTTCTCTTGCCATAATTTTTCTCCTTTCAATATTTACTATTCTATTTTATCTAATGCTTGAACATTTTTCAAGTATTATTTAACTTTAAGTGTGCTAATTTTTAATTAACACTATTTCTTTTAATGATTTCTTCGGCGATTGATTTTGGTACTTCTTCATAATGGTCTAAAGTCATTGTGAAATTACCACGACCTTGCGTATTAGAACGTAAGCTTGTCGCATAACCAAACATCTCTGCTAAAGGAACCATTGCTTTAATTGATAAAGCATTACCTCGAGACTCTTGTCCCATAGGTTTACCCCGACGACTTGTTAAATCGCCCATTACATTACCCATATATTCGTCTGGAACAATAACCTCCACACTCATAATAGGTTCAAGTAAAACTGGCTCACATTTATTCTTAGCTTCTTTTAAAGCCATAGAAGCCGCAATTTTAAAGGCCATTTCTGATGAGTCTACATCATGATATGAACCATCAAATAATGTTGCTTTAATATCTACCATTGGATAACCAGCTAAAATACCACCTTGCATTGCTTCTTGTAAACCTTTATCTGTAACTGGAATATATTCTCTTGGAACTACCCCACCTACAATAGCATCGACAAATTCATATCCTTTTTCAGGATTTGGTTCAAATTTAATCCAAACATGACCATATTGTCCACGACCACCAGATTGTTTAATGTATTTACCTTCACAATCGGCAGCTCTCTTAATAGTTTCTCGATAAGCAACTTGTGGTTTACCACTATTACATTCAACATTAAATTCTCTCCGCATTCTATCAATTATAATGTCTAAGTGTAATTCCCCCATACCAGATAAAACAGTTTGCCCTGTTTCATGGTCAGTTTTAACTCTAAGAGTTGGGTCTTCTTCTACTAATTTTTGGAGAGCTAAAGCCATCTTATCTTGGTCATTTTTACTCTTTGGTTCAATTGCAATATCAATAACTGGGTCAGGGAATTCCATTCCTTTCATGATACATGGTGCTTTTTCATCACATAATGTATCCGCTGTTGTTGTATTTTTAAGACCAACAGCCGCCGCAATTTCCCCTGCATATACCTCCGTAATTTCTTTTCTTTGGTTGGCATGCATTTGTAAAATACGTCCAATTCTTTCTTTTTCACCCTTTGTTGAATTTAATACATAAGAGCCACTATGTAAAACTCCTGAATAAACTCTAAAGAATGATAATCTTCCGACATATGGGTCAGTCATAATCTTAAATGCTAAAGCTGTAAATGGTTCAGAGTCACTTGGATGTCTCTTAACATCATTACCATTCATATCTACACAATCAATTGCTTCCACATCAAGAGGACTTGGTAAATAATCAATAACGGCATCAAGTGCAAATTTAACCCCCATATTAGATAAAGCCGAACCACACATAACTGGGAAGAATTCCGCGGCTAAAGTACCTTTCCGAATAGCTTTTTTAATATCTTCTACCGCAATTTCTTTACCATCTAAATAAGCCATCATTAAATCATCATCAAATTCTACGGCAGTTTCAATCAACTCCGCTCTTTTTTCTTCAATTGTGGCTTTTAAATCTTCGGGAATTTCAATTTCTGTAAAATCTTCGTGTTCTCCTCCATCATAATGATAAGCTTTTCGATTTAAAATATCTACAATACCATTAAATTCTGATTCTGAACCAATTGGCCAAGCAATTGCTTTAGCTTTAGCTCCTAATCTTTTATCAATCGTATCTAAACTGTAAAGAAAATCCGCTCCCATTTTATCCATTTTATTAACAAATATCATTCTTGGGACTTTATATTCATTAGCTTGTCGCCATACAGTTTCTGTTTGAGGTTCAACTCCTGCTTGAGCATCTAAAAGAGCAATTGCTCCATCTAATACTCTTAAGCTTCTTTGAACTTCAATTGTAAAATCGACGTGTCCTGGAGTATCAATTATATTATAACGATATCCTTTCCAATGTGCAGTAGTCGCTGCACTTGTAATTGTAATACCTCTTTCTTTTTCTTGGTCCATCCAGTCCATTTGAGATTCTCCATCATGAGTTTCTCCAATTTTATGAGTAATTCCAGTATGGAATAAAACTCTTTCGGTAAATGTTGTTTTACCGGCATCAATGTGGGCCATAATCCCAATATTTCTAATTTTATCTAAACTAACATCTCTTGCCATAACTTATTACCATTTATAATGAGCAAATGCTTTATTTGCCTCTGCCATCTTATGAGTATCTTCGCGTTTCTTCACTGCGCCACCAACTCCATTAGCTGCATCTATTAATTCATTTGCTAAATTAATGGCCATTCCCTTTCCATTTCTTGTTTTTGCATAATTAACAATCCAACGAAGTGCTAAAGTTTGAGCACGCTCATCTGTAACTTCCATTGGAACTTGATAGTTAGAGCCACCTACTCTTCTCGATTTAACCTCTAAAGCGGGCTTAACATTTTCAAGTGCTTGGTTGTAAATTTCCATTGGTTCTTTACCAGTTTTTTCTTTAATAATATCAAAAGCTTCATATAAAATAGCTTCTGCTGTTCCTTTTTTACCACTTTTCATAATTCTATTAACTAATTTTGTAACTGTTTTAGAATTATATATTGGGTCTGGTAAAACATCTCTTTTTATTGCCCTTCTTTTACGCATAATTATTATCTCCTTTCTTTAATTTTATTTAGGTTTTTTAGCGCCGTATTTACTACGACCTTGTTTCCGATTATTAACTCCTTGAGTATCAAGAGTACCTCTTACAATGTGATAACGAACACCGATTAAGTCTTTAACACGACCACCTCTTACAAGTACAACACTGTGCTCTTGTAAATTGTGTCCTTCTCCTGGAATATAGCAATCTACTTCTTTACCATTAGAAAGTCTAACTCTGGCATATTTTCTTAATGCTGAGTTTGGTTTCTTTGGTGTTTTAGTTCCAACCCGAGTACATACTCCTCTTTTTTGAGGACCTTTTGTATCAGTTTGATGTCTAGTCATTGCATTATAACCTACATTTAAAACTGGAGATTTACTCTTCTTATTTTTACTTTTTCTGTTTTTCTTAACAAGTTGATTAATTGTTGGCATTTATTTTCCTCCCTCCTAATTAACACACATCCTGGTGTATCAGTCTTTCTATTAAATTAAGTTCTACCTAGGTAGAACCTGAATTTAAAATGCACAAATAATATAACATTATAGTATATGAAAGTCAAGAGTTTTTTTACTCATTTTTTTTAAATTTTATTAGAACTAATTACAATTAACCCCGATTTCTTTATAAGCATTAACCATATCTTCTAATCTAATTTTTCCCTTATTTAAATATTCTTGCATTCCCGAATTAACTTTAATTAAATCATCCATATTTATATGTTCATAATCAATTTTAACTACGCTTCTTATTATATCATCATTAACCTCTATATTAGCTTCATAATATTTAATATCTTTAAAAGGTTGAGCTTGTTCTAAAGCAGTATTATAATACTCATCTCTAATTTCTTTATCCGTAATTTTCATTTCTTCGACCGTTTCTACATAAGTAACATATTTATTTTTAGCCGAAATTTTATATACTGCCTTAATATCCATTCCCTCAGTATAAGTTGCCTGCATCGTACAAGTAACTACTTTGTCTTCTAAATCTTTATTACAACCACTAATTAAAATAATTAATGTTAATAACCCTAAACTTACTAACTTTTTCAAAATATCCACCTCTTAAAACAAATATAACATAATTCTTTTTATAAGTCATTAATAAATATTTAAATTTTCACCTCTTTTTCACATAAAACATTTAAAATATTTAATTGACTTAAAGTCTATTTTTTCATATAATGCATATGAAACATAGAAAGGAATAAAAATATGTTAGAATTAAAAAAAATAACTAAAAAATATTTAAGTGGTGAAAATACTGTTCAAGCTTTAAAAGGTTTAGATTTAAAATTTAGAGAAACGGAATTTGTTAGTATCTTAGGTCCCTCTGGATGTGGTAAAACTACGCTTTTAAATATTATTGGCGGTTTAGATAATTATACCTCTGGAGACCTTATTATAAATGGTAAATCCACTAAAAACTTTAAAGCTCAAGATTGGGATACTTATCGTAATCACCGCATTGGTTTTGTTTTCCAAAATTATAATTTAATTCCCCATCAAACTGTTTTAGCTAACGTGGAATTAGCTTTAACCTTAGCCGGAGTAAATAAAGTAGAAAGAAGAAAACGCGCCATCGAAGCTTTAAAAGATGTCGGCCTTGAAGACCAAATGCATAAAAAGCCTAATCAAATGAGTGGAGGCCAAATGCAAAGAGTAGCTATTGCCCGAGCTTTAGTTGGTAATCCGGATATTTTACTAGCCGACGAACCAACCGGCGCTTTAGATACTAAAACTAGTATTCAAATCATGAATTTATTAAAAAAAATAGCTCAAGATAAATTAGTCATTATGGTTACGCATAATCCTGATTTAGCCCAAAACTATTCTACACGAATTATTCGGTTATTAGATGGAAATGTTATTGAAGACTCTAATCCTTATAATGGTGAAGAAACTACTAATGCACAAACAAAAACTGGCAAAACTAGTATGTCATTTCTAACGGCTTTATCCTTAAGTTTAAATAATCTTTTAACTAAAAAAGGTCGTACTATTTTAACGGCTTTTGCCGGTTCCATTGGAATAATTGGTATTGCCTTAATCCTATCTTTATCTAATGGTATGCAAAGCTATATAGATAATGTTGAGGAAGATACTCTTTCTAGTTATCCTATCACTCTCCAAGAACAAGCGATGGCTACCGGTGAATTATTAGAGGCCGCCTCTAGTGAAAATACTCTTAATACTAATTATAATGATAATAATATTCATTCTTTAAATATAACTAGTAATATGTTAAGTTTAATCGGAAGTGGTATTAAAACTAATAACTTAGAAAAGTTTAAAGAATATATTACTGAAAATTCTTCTAAATTTAATGAATATGCTAATAATATTCAATATTCTTATAATCTTGATTTAAATATCTATAAAGAAAATTCCGAGGGATATGTTCAAGTAAACCCTGACCAAATAGTAAGTCAACTAGGTTTATCTACCATGAATGATTTTGATAAATTATTTTCTTCTAGTTCCTATAACGCCTTTAGTGAAATGTTAGATAACCAAGAATTAATTAAATCCCAATATGATATTCTTGCCGGCAGGCTTCCCGAAGCTTACAATGAAATAATTATTGAGGTAAATAAAAATAATGAATTAAGTGATTATACTTTATATTCTATTGGTTTATTAGATAGTGAAGAATTAATAGATAAATATAATGCTTTATTAAAAGGTGAAGAAATACCTAGTTTAGAACCTTTAACTTATACATATGACGAATTATTAGGACTTAAATATAAAGTATTATTAAATACTGATTATTATGTTAAAAATAAAAATATTTGGTTAAATCAAAGTGAAAATGAAACTTATATTAATAAATTATTAAATAATGCTTTAGAATTAAAAGTAGTAGGTATTATTAGACCCAAAGAAGAAACTATTTCTAATACTAATAATTTTGGTGGTATTCTTTATACCTCTGACTTAACTAAATATGTTATTGAAAAAATTAATAATTCCGAAATTGCTCAAGAACAATTAAATAATCCTAATCTAAATATTTTTACTAATAAAGAATTTTCCGAAGAAAAATTTGACTTTAATAATTTAAGTAATGAAGAAAAAATGGAACTTTCTAAATTATCTGAAACTGAACTAGCTGAGTTAATTAAAAATTATCAAGAAAATGCTAGTGCCACTTATAATTCTAATTTACAAAAGTTAGGAATAGTTAATTTAGCTCATCCAAGAGCCATCAATATATATGCTAAAGATTTTGATTCCAAAGAAGCTTTAAATAATATCATTGCCGATTATAATAAAGAAAACACCGAAGAAAATAAAATAAGTTATACCGATTTTATTGCTGTCATGATGAGTGGTGCTTCTAATATTATTAATATTATTAGTTATGTTTTAATGGCTTTTGTTAGTATATCCTTAGTTGTTTCTTCCATTATGATAGGTATTATAACCTATATCTCTGTCTTAGAAAGAACTAAAGAAATAGGTATTTTAAGAGCCATTGGTGCTTCTAAAAAAGATATATCTCGTGTCTTTAATGCCGAAACTTTAATTATTGGTGCTAGTGCTGGTATTTTAGGAATTGCCGTTACTCTCTTACTTAATATTCCAATTAATCTCATAATTAAAAATTTAACTGATATTAGTAATATCTCTAAATTACCAGTTGGAGGGGCTATTATCTTAATTATAATCAGTATTTCTCTTACCATTATTGCTGGTTTAATCCCGGCTAAAATGGCCAGTAAAAAAGACCCTGTTGAGGCCTTAAGAACAGAATAAAGGTTAGTTCGCTAACCTTTTTTATTATATCCTTTAGTTGTATATTTATCACATTTAATATAAGCTTTAGTCTTTACTACATCATCCATTTTAACTATGGCATAACCATCACATACATCATTAGAACTAGTTTTTAAATCCTCTAAATATCCTTCTTCTATTAATTTTTCTTTAGTAATAGTAAATTGTTCATTTTCATTAGGAAATAAAAAATTATTAGTCACATACTTTTCCGCACTTACTTTTAAATCATTTTCTAAAACTCTATAATCTTTATTTACTTTTTTAAGCATAAAACCTAAAACAGTTAATAAAACAATTACTATGAACACAATTACTCCCCAAATAATAAATAAAATATTTGTTTTCTTCATTACTCTCTCCAACTTTCATAGCCACTAGTTTCATAATCACTACAACTAATATAAGCTTTAATATCAACTATTGCTCTCGATTTATTAGCTCTTACATAACCCTCACAAGTGTTATCTTTTAAATCTATTAAATCCGGAGCTAAAGAATAAGCCTTAAGTACATCTTTTGTAATTGTTACATAGTCACTTGTTAAACTTTCGTCATAGTATTCATTTATATATATTTGTGCTTGTTCTTTTAATTTTTCTTCTAAATTAGTATAGTAATTTAATTTATAATCTTTTTCCATTCCTGAATAAAAATTATAAATAAAATAAATTGCAATAATTAAAAATAATGCTAAAATTCCAGAGAGAATAAGCATTTCTCCTAAACCCCAACCTTTTTTATTTAACATTTAAACCACCTATTACAATTATATCTTTTTCTAGCAAAATAAGCAATTAAAAAGAACTATTTTGTTCTTTCTTTAATAAAAAATGGTCCAAATTCCAAATTAGTTCCTATACTACTACGTTCATATCTATACATTTTATATCCTAACCCTGTACAAGAATAAACTTTTCCATCACTATATTCTTTAGTTGTTTCACTTAAACAAAAAATAGGGTCTTTCATTTGTCTAGCTCTTAAATAATCTATAAAGAAACATATTATCCATACAATAATTAAAGCTAAAATAATAACTTTTATAATATCCCCTTTTCTTATTTTACTAGTATCTACTATTTTATCCATTATAATTCGCTCCTAGTATAATTATATCTTTCTTATCATTAAAAATCAATATTAAACATTAAAAAAAATGCCCTTAGGCATTTTCTTAAGCAAGTTCTACTTCTGCGCCAGCTTCTTCTAATTGAGCTTTAAGTGCATCAGCTTCTTCAGCTGGAATATTTTCTTTTAAGTTTCCACCATTATCAGCAATAGCTTTAGCTTCAACTAAGCCAAGACCAGTAACCTCTTTAATAATCTTAATAACAGCAATTTTATTACCACCAGCATTCTTAAGAACTACTGTCTTAGTAGATGGGCCAGCTTCTTCTTGACTAGCTTGAGGAGCTGCAGCAACTGCTACCGCACTAGGGTCTACTCCAAATTCTTCTTTCATTGCATCAACTAATTCTTTTACTTCAAGAATAGTCATTTCTTTTAAAGCACTTATAAAATCTTCTTTTGTTAATTTTGCCATTTTACATCTTTCCTTTCTAATTTTCTAATTTTTCGGCATATAAGTTTAAACCAATTGCTAAATTTCTTACATGTTCCATCATACCAGCTGCAAGCATAGTAAGAAGTCCTTCGTAAGATGGAATAGAAGCATATTCATTGATTACTGCTAAATCTGCTGGAGCACCATTAATAATACCCACTCTAATAACCATTTTATCATGGTCTTTCGCAAATTGTGTTACAGTTTTAATTGGTTCAAGTAAATTTTTACCAAACATTATTGCATTTGGTCCCTCTAAGAAACCATCTAAGCTTATGTTTAAATCGTCTAAAGCTCTCTTTAAAAGAGTATTCTTATAAACTCTAACTTCAGCTTCATTGGCTCTTAGCATTCTTCTTAGCTCACTAACTTCACTAACTGTTAGACCTTGATATTCAAATAGAATAACTGCTTCACTATTTTTAAGCTTTTCGGTAATTTCACTAACAATAGCTTTTTTAGTGTCTAATACTTTCGTACTTGCCATATTTCCTCCTTGTAAAATTTATTAAAAAAGCTTCCTTTCGGGGAAGCATATAAATAACCTATACTTTTCTCCCCTCGGTAGGTTTATTAAAGCTTTCGCTCCCTACTGTCTATGGTTCGCTTTTCTAATGCATATTATATTATAAATTTAATTAAATGTCAAAAGTATTTTTGTCTAACTTAATACCAGGACCCATTGTACTAGTAAGAGTTATACCACTTATAAAAACACCTTTAACACTACTTGGTTTTGCTTTAGCTATTGTATTAATTACATAAACTAAATTTTCTTTTAGTTGTTTTTCTGTAAATGATGCTTTACCAATAATAGTATGAACATTACCAAAGCTATCATTTTTATAAGCAACCATACCTTTATTAATATCATTAATAGCTTTAACAACATCAGTAGTAACCGTTCCGGTTTTAGGGTTAGGCATTAAACCTTTAGGACCTAAAACTTTACCAATTTTTCCTAACTCTGGCATCATATCTGGAGTAGCAACTATTACATCGAAATCAAACCAATTTTCTTTTTCGATTTTTAAAAGCATATCTTTATCGCCAACATAAGCTGCTCCTGCTTCTTTAGCTTTAGCTGCCGCATCACCTTTAGCAATAACTAAAACTCTTTTAGACTTACCAGTTCCGTTTGGAAGAACAAAGCTTCCTCTTAAACTTTGGTCAGATTTTTTCGCATCAATATTTAATTTAACAGCTACCTCAATAGTACTATCAAATTTAGTTGTGCAAGTTTCTTTAACTAATTTAATTGCTTCGTCAACACTATATAATTTGTTAGCTTCTACTTTTTTTGATGCTTCCACATATTTTTTTCCGTGTTTACTCAAAATATTTCCCTCCTATCTGTGGTTTTTTAGGATTCCTTTTTTTATAAACTATTCTTCAGCTTCTTTATTTTCTTCTTGAGCTTCGTCACCAATTACTGGTACATCAGCACTAAATTCTTTAGCTTCAGCTTCCATTTCGGCAAGTTCAGCATCTCTTTTAGCTTGTTCTGCTTCCTCTTTACGAGCTTCAGCAGCTTGTTCCATCATTTCGGCATCATTAATACCTTTAACGGCAATACCCATATTCCGAGCAGTACCCTCAATAATGTTCATAGCGGCTTCTACATCATAAGCATTTAAATCTGGTAATTTAGTTTCCGCAATTTTTCTTAAATCTTCTTTACTAATAGTTGCTACTAATTCATTAGCTCCTTTAGTAGAGCCTTTTTGAATTTTAGCAGCTTTTTTAAGTAAAAATCCAGCTGGTGGAGTTTTTAAAACGAAATCAAAGCTTCTATCGTCATATACTGAAATTTCGCAAGGAACGACATCTCCCATTTTATCTCTAGTTGCTTCATTAAACTTAGTACAAAATTCTTGTAAGTTTACTCCAGCAGGTCCTAGAACTGTTCCAACTGGTGGTGCGGGATTAGCTTTTCCTGCTTCAATTTGTAATTTAATTTTCTTTACGACTTCTTTTGCCACGAAAACACCTCCTATAAATTCTTGCTTTCGAGTGTAGTGGTCTAGGGCAAATCCTAATTCCCTCCCACTAAACTATATGCAAATTATAAATTTGCTAGTTGTAATCATATCATAAACCATCTAAAATTGCAAGTATTTTCCTATCTATTTAAAGGTTAAAGTTCAAAATATTTAGCATATTTTTCATAATCAATAATTTTTCCCAATTTTGTATCTTTCCAACCCTTAAAAACATACAATTAATACTTAATTTTTTATCTTATAAATTTATTTAATCTATAAAAATAGCCTTTGTTTTCATTTAACTTTTTATAAGTATTCAAGTGTTCTATACTAGGTATTTCTTCCTTATTTTCATACCTTATTACACTGTTCTTATTCCATCTAAGACCAGTTGCAAACATTTCTTGACTTAAATTTAAAGATTTTCTTATCTTCAGAAAGCTATCTAATGATAACCCATATAAATTTAAATAGCCATTATAAATATTTTCTAAGTCATTATCCAAATCTTGAGAACATATTTCATTCCCACACTTAGAGCAATACAATTTAGTTTCCTCAACATCAAAATTTTTATTTCGAAAGTTGTAATTTTCTTTAACTATTTTTTCAGTCCAAGTTACTAAATCTTTACAAAAATAACAATATTGTTTTACCATATCACTACCTCCTTTTATCTATTACTTTTCATAAAATTAAAAACTTACTATTTTTAATTAAGTTTTATCAAAAAAGTTTTTTTCTCATTTTAAAGTATATCACAAAATAAAAATGGTGGCAATTACCCCACCACATAAAGAAAAAAGCAGAAATACTAACAAATATCTCCGCTTGAACTAGCATTTAATGAAAAATCACTAAATTCCTTTTTTAAATATAAAGGCATCGCCGCCGCGCCAATCATGGCCGCATTATCTGTACAATATAAAAGTCTTGGAATAAATAATTTAGCCTCATACTTAGCACATAATTTTTGCATTTCTTCTTTTAAATAACTATTCGCAGAAACTCCTCCGGCGACTACTAATCTTTTTATCCCTGTTTCTTTAAAAGCTTTTTCTACTTTCCTTACTAACTCGTCAATTGCGACATCTTGAAAAGTCCGTGCTAAATCCGCTTTATTTATTTCTTTACCTCTTTGAGTTTCATTATGAACTAAATTTATCACAGCACTTTTAAGCCCACTATAACTAAAATTATACGTATCATCCATAACTGGCCTTGGTAAATCATAAGTATGGTTTCCCTCTCGAGCAAGCTTTTCGACATTTGGACCTCCCGGATATTTAAGTCCTAAAACTCTAGCTACTTTATCATAGCTTTCTCCTATTGCATCATCCAAAGTCTCCCCTAATTTTTTAAAAGTATAATCGTCGTCCATAATTAAAAGCTCGGTATGACCACCACTTACAATTAAAGCAAGCATTGGAAATTCCATATTATTTTCGATATTATTAGCATATATATGCCCAATTAAATGATTAACGGCAATTAAAGGTTTATTATAAATTAAAGAAAGAGTTTTCGCAGCTTCAATTCCCACAATTAAACTACCAGTTAACCCTGGTGCATATGTTACTGCAAAAGCATCCATGTCTTCTAATTTCATTTTAGCTTTATTTAAAACATCTTCTAAAACTAAAGTTATCGCCTCAGTATGCATTCTACTAGCAAGCTCAGGAACCACTCCCCCATATAAAGCATGGGTATCTATTTGAGTGGCAATACTAAGCCCTATAACCTCTTTCCCGTTTTTAACTATTGCCATACTTGTTTCGTCACAAGATGACTCAATTGCTAAAATATAAACATCCATCTTACTCACTCTTTCTTGCCATTAAATAAGCATCGTCATTTTTATAATAATGTTCTCTTTTATAAACTATTTCAAAACCAAATTTTTCATATAACTTTAACGCGGGAATATTATGAGTTGCTACCTCTAAAGTCATAAGTTTTAAATTTTCTCCACATTCACTAATTAAATAGGCGATTAAATTAGAAGCAATATTTTCTCTTCGATATAAAGGCTCCACCACTACATCTAAAATATCACAGGTATCATATAAAATAGTCGCCGTAAGAAATCCCACCACTTTGGAATTTTTTTCATAAACTAAAACTTTAGAATAACCATCTTTTAACATTTCATTTATTTTCACTAAGTTAGCAAAATTAGTATGTAATAATTCGCCTAATTCATTAATTTGTGGTATATCAAAAAGAGTTGCTTCCCTAACCATTTTGCACCTCAAGCTTTTTTACATATAATGGTTTTAACATATGGGGCGAAACTGGCTCTTGCGTTTTTAAATATTCATAAACTTTTTCAATATTTATTTTATCTTTAATAATTATAATATCTTTATTTTTTCTTTCATTATTATTTATATAACTATAATCATTAATCAGTTTATGTTCTTCATTAAAACTACCTATAAAAACGCCATTTTTATCTTCAATTCCTAAAGTAATAGGAATATCATAATTTAATGCTCCCGCTTGTAAAAAAGATATTGGTTTTAGTTTAATATTTTTGGTATATCCCATAATTTTTGCTATTACTACCCCAATTCTTACTCCGGTAAAAGAACCAGGTCCATTAATAACTATTATTTCTTTTAGAGCATCTACACTTATTTTATTATGAGATAATATTTCCGCGATTAAATTAACTATAATTTCGGAATGTTTAGCTTGGGTAATAGTTTTTTCTTCTAATAATTTACCATCTAATAATAAAGCTATAACTAAATTCTCTAAATGACTATCAATATATAGACAATACATAAAATTCCTCCTTTCTAAAGCAAAAACTCACCTTTTTAAAGTGAGATTACAATACTGCATTACATAATTCTTCATATTTTGTACCATAAGGTTTAAATATTAAAATTCTTGTATTTTCATCAACAATTTTAAAATTAATATCTAATCTTTCCTCTGGTAGTCTATCCTCAATGAGCTCTGCCCATTCAATTATACAAACGCCATCTTTATTAAAGTAATCTTCTACTCCAAATTCCTCTGCTCCATCTATTCTATAAACATCCATATGATAAAGAGCTGTCTCTCCCATTGGATATTCTTTTACAATTGTAAACGTCGGGCTTGTAATATTATCTTCAATACCTAAAGCATGGGCAAAACCCTTAACAAATACCGTTTTCCCGCTTCCAAGGTCCCCGTTTAAACATATAATCATTCCTGGAAATTTTTCACTTTCGATATTTTGTGCTAACTCTAATGTATCTTCGACACTCTTAGATGTAAATTTATAATCCATATCACTCACCTAAAGTTATTATAACAGACTTTTATTTTATTGTTCAAGTATATTTCTAATATTTGACATATTTAATTATATAACATAAATTTATATTAGAAAAATCTAGCCTTTATTATATTTTTAAAACATATTAAAATATATATGAGGTGTGAAAATGGATTTTGTTGTAAGACAAACAAGGCAAAAAGATCCAGCTAGTTACAAATCTTTATATATTAAAGATTCCCTGTTAAAAGAAGTAGAAAAAATAGCAGACAAGTGCAACACCTCTTTTAACAATGTAGTAATTAGTATGATCGAAGCCTGTATCTATGGTAATGGTGAGGGCCAAGAAGAAAAAACTCAAATAAAAGCTTAATTCTTTATAGATACACTCCTTGATAATCACACTCAAAAAAAATACCTATAATTTGTAGGTATTTTTTTATTCATAAGAAACAATTACAATCGCTGGTACAAAATAACCGGCATCTAAATATTTTTCATGATTATTAGCACTCTTAATATTTGTAGTAAACTTAACTCCCCAATTATTACCTATAACTTTTGTTTCAATATTACTAAAGCTATATTCATTAGTATTTAAAGAATAGTATTTTAAAACATTTGGGTCTTCACCTTTATAAACCCCAGTTAAAGAATAACCAGAATTAAATTTTATTTTACTATTCCAATCAAAGGAAGAATAAGTACTATAATTACTTAAATTTGTTCCATAATAATCTACTTTAACACTCGTAATTTTAGCAGAGCTAGGTACATCTTTTAAAACAAATTCTTGCGTAACACTTGTTCCTATATGATAACTTTTAATTAAAGTCATAAGATAGTAAGCTTCTGTTACTTTATTTTGAGCCACGACTGTTACATATATATAATCTGATTTACCATCAACTGTTACTGTAACTCTTGTTCTCCCAGCACCCACGGCGGTAAGTACACCATTACTATCAACTCTAAGAACATTGGCATTAGCTACCTCAAAATAAACTCTTTTATTATAAATAGCTCCATCAGGTTCTACTCTATATTGTAATTTATGAGTATCATTAATATTTAATTCTAAATCATTATCTAAAATTTCTACTTTAGTAACTGCCGTATTTCTTTCTATAACATTTATAGTCGCTTGCGCTCTTCTATTATTGGTTTCCGCCCAAATAGTTACCGTACCAGTTCTCTTTGCACTTACCATTCCATTTTTATCAACTGTCGCAATACTAGTATCACTACTACTCCAAGTAACAGTTTTATTAGTCGCATTACTTGGACTTACATTAGCATATAAATAATAAGAATCGCCCACATACATAGTTTTAGAAGAAGGACTTATATTTAAACTACTAACCGGAATATTCGTTCCCACGACGGTAATTTTAGCTGATACAGTCTTATATCCGACGGCCGCCGTAATCGTTGCTACTCCTGGAGATTTTGCTTGTACAACTCCCTTTTGGTCCACATACGCTACAACCGAATTACTTGTATTCCATAAAACCGTTTGCCCATTAAAATTTCCGGAAGCTACTAAATTAAAGGTTCCACCCACATTTAAAGTTTGGGAACTAGTATTTAATTTAATACTTAAAGAGCTACTACTAGAGGTAGTATTATTATTTGTAACTTTTAAACTAGCCCGGTTATCAATTATAGCTTTTCTATTACCATTTCCATCAATATAATATTCATAAATAACTTTAGTTGAATAAGTAAGTCTTTGTTTAACAATAAATTTTATTTGATAACCAACTAACCCCGTATTAGTTACATTATAAACCCCATTATAAACTGGAGCTTCAACATATAAACTTGTCCCCGTTGTTTTAGCTAAATCTTCTATTTCTTTCTTTATTTTAGTATATTCTTGAGTTCCAATTGGGTTAACTTTATTACTATAATTTAAATATTCACTTTTACTTACTGCACAATTACCACTTATTTCATAAGCTAAAGGTGCACTAGATAAATACTCTTTATTTCCATAAGGACAAGTATTACTTGTTGAATTATTAGTTGAACTATTATTAGTACTTGGTTTAGATGTTGTACTTGGTTTAGTTGTTCCACTAGGTTTATTAGTACTTGTACTTGAGTTACTAGTTTGATTATTTGTTGTATTATTTTGCGTATTATCTTGTTCTTCATTACCGGAAACTTGTTCATTATTTATATTATCGTCACTATTAGATGGTGTATCTATATCTTCCACGGTAATCGTATCAATAACATAATCATTTTCTTTACCACAAATAAGTTTTACTTTAATGGTATAATTTTGAGCACTTATTTTCGTTGCTTCGGCATAACTATTTGTTAAATCACAAGCTTTTCCATTTTGGTCTTTAAATTCTACTAATAATTTAGAATTAACCATTTCTTCTAATGTAATTGTTTTCTTACTATTAATTTTTTCTGGTAATCTAGAACCTGTAAAATATTCATTTGCCGCTTCTTGCATAACTTTTAAATTAGAAGCAATATTTGATTTAACATTATCTTTCTTATTAACTAGCGAAATTATCCATAAAATTATAAATAACGCAATTAATAAAATAATTATTTTAATTAATAATGATTTCCAATTAATTTTGATTTTTCTTTTTTTATCTTCATACATATAAATTCCCCCTTAACCAATATTTCTTTGGTTTTGCGTGCTATAATACCATAAATTATCTCATTTGTCAAATTTTATCTTAATTATTGACTAACATTTGTTCGAGTGATATAATAAACGTGTTTTTTAAGCAATTTATTTTCAGAATTTAACCAAACTAATATAAAGGAGTAATATATATGGATAAAATAATTATTAAAGGAGCTAGAGAAAATAATTTAAAAAACATTTCTTTAGAATTACCTAAAAATAAATTAATTGTTATGACTGGCGTATCTGGCTCAGGTAAATCTTCTTTAGCTTTTGATACTATTTACGCGGAGGGACAAAGAAGATATGTTGAAAGTTTAAGTGCTTATGCTAGACAATTTATTGGCATGAATGAAAAACCTGACGTTGATTCTATCGAGGGATTAAGTCCTAGTATTTCCATTGACCAAAAAACTACTAATAAAAACCCTCGTAGTACCGTCGGAACTATTACGGAAATATATGATTATCTCCGCCTTTTATATGCCCGAATAGGTATTCCTTATTGTCCTAATCATAATATTCCTATCACTCGGCAATCTATTGAAGAAATGACTAATAAAGTAATGGCTTTAGACGCCGGGACTAAAATAGAAATAATGGCTCCCATTGTTCATGGCGAAAAAGGAGAACATAAAGAATTATTTAATGATTTACGTAAAAATGGTTATTCTCGTGTCCGGGTTAATGGTGAAATGCATACTTTAGACGAAGATATAAAATTAGAAAAAAATATTAAAGATAATATTGAGGTTATTGTCGATAGAGTTGTCATTAACCCTGATGAACGAAGCCGTATTTTTGAAGCTATCGAAAATAGTACCAAACTCGCGGATGGAAAAGTATTAATCAATGTTTTAAATAAAGAAGAAATATTAATGAGTGAATCTTATGCTTGTCCTCATTGCAATTTCTCTATTCCCGAACTTGAACCTCGCCTATTTTCTTTTAATGCTCCTTATGGTGCTTGTCCCGAATGTAAAGGTTTAGGAACTAAATTAAAAATTGGAGAAGCTCTTTTAATCCCGGATAATTCTTTAAGTATTTTAGAGGGCGGTATTAAAACTATTAGTGATGTCCATAACATGGATATGGTTCAATTAATGGCCGTATGCAACCATTACCATATTGATATTAATAAACCTCTTAAAGATTATACTCGTAAAGAACTTGATTTAATTTTATATGGTACTAAAGATAAAATTGATTTTAAATATGTATCTAAAAATGGTAACACTCGTTATGTAACTAATAGTTTTGAAGGCGTTATTAACACTTTAGAAAGACGTTACATTGAAACTACCTCAGCTTGGCGAAGAGAATGGTTAGAAACATTCATGGTAGAATCTCCTTGTCCTAAATGTAAAGGAGCCCGTTTAAATTCTTCTGTTTTAGCTATTAAAATTAATAAAAAGAATATTTTTGAGGTTACTAATCTAAGTATTTTAGAATTACGTGATTTTATTGCCAACTTAAAATTAACTCCTGAACAAACCGAAATAAGTGGCTTAATAGTTAAAGAAATATTAAACCGTTTAGATTTTTTAATCAATGTTGGTTTAAGTTATTTAACTTTATCTCGTAGCGCAGGTACTCTTTCTGGCGGAGAAGCCCAACGTATTCGTTTAGCTACTCAAATTGGTTCTAAATTATCTGGCGTTTTATATGTTTTAGACGAACCTAGTATAGGTCTCCATCAAAAAGATAATGAAAAATTAATTAAAGCTTTACAAGAAATGCGCGATTTAGGTAATACTTTAATAGTCGTAGAACACGATACGGATACAATGCTTGCTAGTGATTATTTAGTGGATATTGGTCCTGGCGCTGGCGAATATGGTGGAGAAGTAATCGCGGCCGGTACTCCCGAAGAGGTCATGGCTAATAAAAATTCTCTTACCGGTCGTTATTTAACTGGCGAAGAATCAATTGCAATTCCTAAAACCCGTCGTAAAGGAAATGGTAAATCTTTAAAAATTATTAAAGCTAGTGAAAATAATTTAAAAAATATTAATGTGGAAATTCCTTTAAATAAATTTGTTTGTGTAACAGGTGTTTCTGGCTCAGGTAAATCAACTTTAATTAATGAAATTTTATATAAAACCCTCGCTGTTAAAATTAATCATTCTAAACAAATACCTGGTAAATGTAAAGAAATAAAAGGTATTGAAAATATAGATAAAGTTGTAGAAATATCTCAAGATGCTATTGGTCGTACTCCTCGTAGTAACCCGGCCACCTATGTCGGGGTATTTGACGATATTAGAGATGTCTTTACTAATACTAAAGAAGCAAAAATGCATGGGTATGATAAAGGTCGTTTTTCATTTAATGTTAAAGGTGGAAGATGTGAAGCCTGTTGGGGTGATGGTGTTAAAAAAATTGAAATGCACTTTCTTCCAGATGTTTATGTCCCTTGTGATGTATGTGGAGGCAAACGTTATAATAAAGAAACTTTAGCTATTAAATTCAAAGATAAAAATATTGCCGAGGTTTTAGATATGCGCGTATCCGAAGCTTTAAAATTCTTTGAAAATATTCCTAAAGTTTATAATAAATTAAAAGTCATGGCTGATGTTGGTTTATCTTATATTAAATTAGGTCAACCGGCCCCAACTTTATCTGGTGGAGAAGCCGGACGGGTTAAATTAGCCAAAGAGCTTCAAAAAAAGCCTACAGGTAAAAGTATCTTTATTCTTGACGAACCGACCACGGGTCTTCATAGTGACGATATTAAAAAACTCCTTAAAATCTTAAATAATATTGTTGATAATGGCGATACTGTTGTTGTTATTGAACATAATCTTGATGTTATTAAAGTTGCCGATTATATAATTGATTTAGGCCCTGATGGAGGTAATTTAGGTGGAGAAATAATCGCGACCGGTACTCCGGAACAAGTCGCTAAAGTTGAAAATTCTTATACAGGAAAATTTCTTAAAAAAATGTTAAAGTAACCAAAATATTGATTTTGCTAATTGCAAAGTCTTTTTTATTATTTTATTTACATTTAATGTCAATAAACTTTCCATAATTCTTGAAATATAGTATAATTATAATGTGATAAATAATGAATAAAAAAGGTTTTACATTAATTGAACTTCTCTCAACTATTGCCATTATGGGATTAATTGCGACTATGACTAGTATTAATGTCATAAATATATTGCAGAATAAAAAAGAAATTAATACTCAAAATAAAAATAGTCTTATTTCCACCGCGGCATGTGTTTATATTGAATTAGAAAAGAATGCCTCTTTAAAAGAAACATGCTTAACCTCTAGTTGTAATATTTCCACGGACATTTTAATTGAAGAGGGCTTACTTGCTGAAGATGTTGTAACCGAACCTAAAATTGTTCAAATATATAAAGAAAATAATCACAAAATATGTGTAGTAAAGGATGACAAAAATGGCTAAATTATATTTTCGTTATGGTTCTATGAATTGTGGTAAATCTACCGCTATAATTCAAGTCGCGTATAATTATGAAGAACAAGGTTTTAAAATTCTTCTTTTAAAATCTAGTCTCGATACTAAAGGTAATAATCAAATTATGAATAGGAGTAATTTAAGTCGGCAAGTTGATGTATTATTACCTCCAAATGAAAGTGTTTATCAATATTTAACTAATAATATTGCCGCGATTTTAGTGGACGAAGCCCAATTTCTATCTCCTAAACAAGTTGACGAATTATACGAAATTAGTAAACTTAAAGATATTCCAGTTATTTGTTATGGTCTTCGTTGTGATTTTACCATGCATGGATTTCCGGGTTCTACTCGTCTTTTAGAAATTGCTGACACTATAGAAGAACTAAAAAACATTTGTAAATGCGGAAAAAAAGCTACCCAAAATTTACGTTTAGTTAATGGTGTTCCCACCTTTGATGGTGCTCAAGTAGTAATTGATGGCACTCCTAATATCACTTATGAAAGTGTATGTGGCGAGTGTTATCTAGAAATAAAAAGGACCAGAACAAAGAAAGGAGCTCAAAAATGAAAGAAAAAATCTTAGAGGTCTTAAACAATATCTATGAAGCTAAATCTTTAATTGAAATAAATGACTTACTAAATTTAACTACTGTTGAGGAACTCCAAACTTTAACTAAAGAATTAGAAGAATTAGTTAATACTAATGAAATTTATAAAACTAAAAAAGATAAATATATTCTTTTAAAAAATTGTCCTAACTTTAAAATAGGCCATATAGCCATCAATAAAAAAGGTTTTGGCTTTGTTATTTTAGACCAAGAAGACGATATATATGTTGAAGAAGAAAATTTAAATGGGGCTATCCATAATGATATTGTTTTAGTTGAAATATTAAAAAAAGGTTTAAAACCAGAAGGCAAAGTTATCAAAATTGTAAAAAGAAATCTCGATAATTTAGTCGGCGAAATCTATCTTAATAATAATAAAGTTATGTTAAAACCCGACGACGATAAATTAAAATTAACTATTTTTATTACTGATGAAACCTCTAAAAATTGTGTTGAGGGTTCTAAAGTTTTATGTAGCTTACGGAAAAAACTTAATTCTAATACTTATTTAGGTGATTGCCTAAAAATTTTAGGTCATAAAGACGATGCTGGAGTAGATATATTGAGTATTGCTTATAAATATGGCATAACTAACGAATTTAAAAAAGAAGCTTTAGAAGAATTAGAAAAAATACCCAATACTGTAAGTGAAAAAGAATTAGAAAATCGTACCGATTTAACAAATGAATTAATATTTACTATTGATGGGGATGATACAAAAGATATTGACGATGCTATTAGTTTAACTGTAAAAAATCATATTTATACTTTAGGTGTTCATATTGCTGATGTCAGTCACTATGTTAAAAATAATACAGCTTTAGGTGACGAAGCTTATGAGCGTGGTACCTCCGCTTATTTAGCTGATACCGTTATTCCTATGTTACCTCATAAGTTATCTAATGGTATTTGTTCTTTAAATGAAGGTGCAATACGTCTTACCATGAGTTGTGTTATGAATATTAATGAGCAAGGAAATGTTGTTTCTTATGACATTTTCCCTAGTTATATAAAATCCCATAAAAAAATGACTTATAAAAAAGTCAATGAAATTTTAGAAAAAAATCATACTCCCCAAGGTTATGAACCTTTTAAAGAAACTTTACTTAAAATGAACGAACTTGCCCATATTTTACGAAAGAAAAAAGTTAGTAAAGGTTATATTGAATTTGATATTGACGAAGCTAAAATTATTCAAGATGAAAATGGTAAAGCCATTGATATTCAAAAAAGAACCCGAGGCGAGGGCGAAAATTTAATTGAAGATTTTATGGTCGCCGCGAATGAAACTGTAGCTACTCATATTGCTAATATGGCTCTTCCATTTATTTATCGGGTCCACGGAACTCCTAACTCGGAAAAAATCGAAGATTTCTTAAACTTAGTTAAAACTTTAGGATATACCATTCATACTAATATTAATGAAATTACCCCTTTAACTATGCAAAAACTGCTTAATGAATTAAAAGACAAACCCGAATATTTTATTTTATCAACCTTACTTTTAAGAAGCATGAAGAAAGCCGAGTATTCTAAAACTAATATTGGCCACTTTGGTTTAGCTAGTCAAAACTATACCCACTTTACCTCCCCAATAAGACGTTTCCCTGACTTAATCGTCCATCGTTTATTAAAAACTTATTTAATATATAAAGATTTTTCCATGGGTACCATTAATTATTTAGATAGTTATTTAGTCCAAGCCGCGGAGCATTCTTCTGAAAGAGAGGTTGCAAGCATAAACGCGGAAAGAGATGTTACCGATATGAAAATGGCGGAATACATGGAAAGTCATATTGGCGAAGAATATACGGGAATTATTTCTTCGGTGACTAACTTTGGTTTCTTTGTTCAATTAGATAATTTAATCGAGGGTTTAGTTCATGTTAATACCTTAAAAGGCGATTATTATAATTATGTTCCCGAAGCATTATCTTTAATTGGTAAAAGTACTAAAAAAACATATCGGGTTGGCAATAAAGTTAAAGTTAAAGTTATAAATGCTTCTAAAGACGCGGCTTTAATTGATTTTGAAATCGTAGGTAATGAAAATGTTGGAAATTAAGAATAAAAGAGCTTATTTTGATTATTTTATTGAAGAAGAATTAGAGGCCGGTCTAGTTTTAACTGGGACTGAAATTAAATCAGTTCGTAAAGGTTCTGTTGACATCAAAGATACTTTTATTAATATCAAAAATAATGAAGCTTACATTTTAAATATGTATATTGCCAAATATGAAGAGGGTAACATCTTTAATCATGACGAACGTCGTACTCGAAAATTACTTTTACATAAAAAAGAAATTATTAAATTAAAAAAGAAAATTCAAGTTGAGGGTTATACTATTATTCCTTTAAAATTATACTTTAAAAAAAATATAGCTAAACTTTTAATAGGTGTTGCTAAAGGAAAAAAAGAGTATGATAAAAGAGCTAATCTTAAAGAAAAAGCTCTTAAAAAAGAAGCGAGTTTTTACTAAAAACTTGCTTTTAATTTTTAAAATAATCCCAAAATAATAATAAAGCATTAGCTATTAAAATCCATCCGGCTATAACTAAAATAATATTAGAAACAAAGATACTAAATATACCTAGTATTACTAAAATAATATTTGTTACAAAAGCTAAATTAAAGTAATTACCCAAACTAATTTGATTTAATAATTTTGTTACTCCCAAAAATATTAAAAAGAACCCTACTACATATCTTAGACCTATTTCAATACTTGGCGCTAAAACAATTAATAATACTCCCACTATTATTGAAACAATAGCTATACTTAAATTTATATTTTTATATTGGAATGCTTGTTTAAAACGAGTATAATCAATTAAACCTTTAATTCCATAAATAGTTATTAATATACCAAGTAAATAAAATATTAATGTTACGGCTTCATTACTTTTAAAAGCTAATATTATTCCTAGTAATAAATATAAAATTGGTGTTAAAACTGATTTTTTATTATAATTATTTTGTTTATTTGGTTTTATTATTTCTGTACTCATATTTTCACCCTAAATTAATTATATAATGTTAATTACTTTTAAGCAAGTAGAAAATATGATATAATAATAAATAGAATATGGAGGGACCAGAATGTTAACTAAAGATATTATCTTAAAAACTTTAAATTCTTATAATTTAAATTCTCATAAATATGGTCCCACTATTTATGAAAACTCTAATTTAGGTATATGTTTAGATATTAAAGATAGTATATTTGGTTATTTAACTCGAGCTTTTATATTTAATGAGCCTAACTCTTTAGAAGAATTTATTCAAAAATACCTTTGGTATAAAAATAATTATCAAAAATATCCCATTAAACTTGTTTTAACAGACTATAATCATCCTGAGACTACTATTAAATATATTTATCAAGAAAAAGAATTAACTTTAAATGAAATGCAAAATTTAAAAGAAAATATTAGTTTAAAAAAAGAAGACACCAAAAATAATAATTTAAAAACAGCCTATTTATTAAATATTGAAGCTTTAACTAATTACTTAATTAATTTAAAAAATGAACATAATAATCTTAAAATAGAAAAAAATAATCTAAAAATTAAAGAAAATGATTTAAAATATGCCCTATTAGAAAATCTTACTATTTATTATGGTAAAACCCGCCCTATTGAAAAAAAAGGTGTATCTTTAGATAATATTATTAATTCTAATTCTGAAAATACTTTATTACAAAATAATTTAACTAATATTAAAAATAAAGAATTACCTGCCATAGAAGATTATTTAAAAGTTTTAATTAATCTTGTTAAAGAAGAAGAATTAAATAATCAAAGCTTAATAAATACCTATTCTAATAATATATATAAATATAATATTAGTATTTTAAATAAACAAATAGAATTTGTCAAAAGTAAAATAGAAGCCGAAAAAAACTTTAATTTAAAAGGTAGTAAAATTCATAATATAGACGATGAATTAAAATCTTTCTTAAAAAATAGTCCTACTCCCCTTAAAGTTAATGAATACATAGAAGAAAATCAAACTAAAATTAAAGCTAAATATCAAGATTTAACTAATTTATCTTTAGCTTATACCAAAATAACTGGTAACCCCTTAAACATTCCCGAAATTATTGACGAAAAAATTACGGAATTAGCTCCTAGTTATAATAACTTACCCTTAGATATTAAAAATAGTTTAATATTATTTAATTCATTTTATAAACCTATCTGTAATTATATAATTGAAAATAATTATCCTAGTTTAGAAAATATTAAAAGTAATTTTGATTTTACTTATTACTATGAAGAACTATTAGATATATTTCAAAATGAAAATAATAATCACTATTTTATCAAGTATTTTAAACCTTTAAATTTTAAAACATTAGATACTTTTATAAATTCTCTTATAACTATTACTAAAACTTTTGAAAGTACATCTTTATTTTCTTCTCTTCCCCTAACTGCTTTTGCTATTCCTAAAAATCATACCTATCAAGAATTAACAACCAAAGCTTTTTATTCCAATGACGCTTATATTATTAATATACCTGCGAATACTAATTTAATATACATTCCTGAAAAATTAGAAATAGACGAAGAGACTAAAGAAATAACTTTAACTAAATCTTCTAATATTTATTATAAAGGTAGTATTATTCCTACCAATGAAACGATTACGGTAAATAAATATCATAAAGTTAATAAAAATGAAAATAATACCCTAATTACCACTAATCTAGAATTAGATACTACGACTACTTTTACTAAAGGTACTTTAAAGGAGGCTTCTCATGAATAATAATGAATTTTTAAAAGAATTAAATAAAGAATTACGTTATCTTAATAAAGATGCTCGCCAAAATGAAATAGAAAAATATTCTAATCTTAATAACTCTAATTTAAACCCTCATGAAATAGCTCAAAGCATTTATAATAGTTATAATATTAAAATATTTGAAAAAGAAACATTATTTAATTCTGTAAATATTATTATTAATAAATTACAGTCTAAAAATCAAAAAATAATTATAAATATTATTAAATTCTTTCTTTATTTATTAGTCTTATTAATTGTAATTAAAATACCATTTATATATATAAGAGATTTATTAGGAACTTTCTTTGAAAGTTTATTATATACCTCTAAAGCTATTACATTATGGTATCTATCTTATGAATTATTATACGCTATAACAACTATTTTAATATTTATAAGATTAATTAAAAAGAAAGCCATAGAATTAAAAAATATAGAGTAATAAAACTCTATATATAAGTTCAATATATCTTGCCTAAACTTGAATAAGAAAAAGCAGCTCAGGCAAGTTTTTTTATTATTAAATTATGATGGAATATATGGGTCTCCAACTGTTCCATTACCTGTAAAATTAACAGAAGCTTTCAGATTTATTACTGGACGCACACCATTAGTGCCGCGGAGGTAGCCGTAGTTGAGCCAGCCATCACTATCCACATAGAACACGTAAGCCCAACCGCTAGCGTCAAAGGTATACGGAGACATGGTCCAATAAACATTGCCTGTGTATAACCAGTAACCATAATTGGTTTGCCCTGCAAAACCTCCTGCATATATTACCTCATCACTTGTTATGAGTCCTACTGGTATATCTAAAGCTCCATTTCCAGTATCACTACTTGTTGTAAATAAATCTCTTGTTTTATTCTTACACTCAAATGTTGGTTTTTGTTCTTCTCCTACACTTGCATAACTACTTGAACTATCACTTTTTGCCACTCTATCAAATGGTGCATACCATGTTGCATTCTTGGCATATCCTAAATTGTTATAACTTGAGTTTCCGTGGGAAACTGTTGACTTTTCTCTATCATTACAAAAACCTGTTTCTCCATCTATTTGACTTTTATCCATGGATGCACTAGTATACCACGTTTTTAATGTCCCTAATATTGTACTAGCTGTTGTGTTTTTATGAGCATTATTATATTTTTCTGTATCATTATTTCCACTTGGATTTAAATCTCCATACTTAAATCCTACATAGGCATTATTGCCATAATCTGTGTTATAGGCGCTTGTTCCAGTTTGTGAGTTATCTTTTTGTACCCATCTTCCATCACTTGTTGGCTGAGTTCCTGTATTGCTTGTCCCAGAATATATCATTCTTACTGTCCCATTTTCATTTATTCTTATTATTCTCCACCAATAATTTCCGAATTTTACCCAGTTATTATTGACTGTACCACGGTAGTAATATGTCGTTCCATCGCTTGTTATCGCTTCATATACTCCACTATCTTGAAAAGTACAATCTTTGCCTTCTGTATTATGAGTATTTACATTTGTTTTATTATCACATGCTGTTCCCGTAAATTGAGATATCGTTCCTTTAGATAATTTTGATATTAAATTTTTACCAGTAGGATTTTCTTCAAAATAAAATACACACTTGCTTCCTTTTTTTAAATTACCCATTACTATATTGCCTGCATTATCGGAACTTAATGTTACTTTTGCATCATGTTCTTCTTTATTAGTCGTGTAACAATAGCTTCTTGAGGTATTTAATTGATAACCGTTTCCTGGCATTTCGGTTATTTCTACATCTTCCTCATCTTCTATTTTATACATTGCTATAACATTTAAATCAGCTAAGCTATAATTTATTGTTCCTTTGGCAAGTTCTATACTTTCCGTATTCCTGTAATTTGCTCTACTTGTAAAAAAATTGATTAATATTACTATAAGTATTGCTAAAATAAAACCTATTATAATTCCTACTTTTAGTTTATTATTACTAATATCTAACTTTTCTATTTTCATTTTCTTTTCCCTTTTCTATCAATTATATTAAAATTTTCTAACTTATATTTAAATTATAATATTTACTATACTTAAAGTCAAGAAAAATATCGGTATTTATCCACTATTTTTTATTAATAGTCTATTTAATGAGAAAATATCTTTGGTGAAATGGTATGAATTATGGAGAAAGCATAAAAAATATTAGAGAAAGAATTGGAATAAGTCAAACTCAAATGGCAAAAATATTGGATATTGATAAAAGTTTATATGGTCGATACGAAAAAGAAAAACAAACTATTCCAATTAAGCATTTAATAACAATATGTAATTATTTTATGGTTTCTTTAGATTATATATTTAATTTTAATTCTATACAACAATATAAAAATACCAAGAAAAAAATAAACAATACTAAAGCCGGTAAAAACCTTAAAGAATGGCGTAAAAGTAATAAAATAACCCAAAAAGAACTAGCTAGTATTTTAAATACTACCCAATCAGTAATTGCTGATTATGAAAGAGGTAGATATTTAATTGCTACTCCTTTTTTATATACTATTTGTAAAAAATATAATATTTCCGCGGATTATTTATTAGGAAGAACTAATGAACCGAAATATTTAAAATAATTCGACAAAACTTGTCAAAATATACCCGTTTACATATTTTACTTATTGTTTTAGAATATTAACTTGAACATTTAAGGCGGAGTGCCTACTAATATTTCCTTTCCATTCTTCCTTTATTAAGGGGGTTAATTTAAAGGAGGTACTAGTCATAATAAAAGTAATTTTATCTGTGATATTATTGTTTAAAACAATAAAAAAGACGCTCATCTTTATAAATGTGAAGATAAGTGTCTATAAAAAATAACAATTTGTAGGCATTTAGTCCTTAAATGTTCTACATATTTAATATATCATATTTTTTTTAATATAACAAGAAATAATCTTTAATCTATTGATTATTATTAGAACTTCCCATTAGTATATATAATGGGAAATAAGTCATAGAAAATTTAAAAGATAATTATTG
>CANQYU010000010.1 GCA_947628145.1 uncultured Bacilli bacterium
ATTTTTTTGTAAATAATTGTAAAATAATTAAAAATTACAGATTTAATAAAATCTGCTTAGCCAATTTAATTAAATCTGCATTAAAAATGGCCATTTTTTGATAAAAGAGCCTCCAATTTAATAAAATCTGTATTTTGCACTCTATATAAATTTATGATATGTTGAATGTGCGAGACATCTTAGGGGGTCTTGGTGCTTGCCATCTTTTAAACGGAGGTGGTCATATGAGTAAAAAAGATTTTTTAGTCTTAATACTTTTAGTGATAATTATTTTATTAATTGTCTTTAGATAATTTTTAATATAAAAATAGCACCATTTACCTTATAAGTAAGTGGTGCAAACCTAAAACAGGCAAGCACTATAAAGTGTCTCGCTAAATTAAGTATATAATAATTTTATAGATTTGTAAAGTAAATTACTAGCTTAAAAGCATGATTTACAAGTTCATTAATTTACTATTTTCATTATCCGTGTTATAATAAATTTATAGATAATAAAGGAGAAAACTTATGAATGAAATAAGCATGCTAGAAAGATATGGCGAAAACTTAACTGCTAAAAATTATATAACCGACCCTGCAATTGGAAGAGAGCAAGAAATAAAGCAAATTATTTTAACTCTTTTAACTCCTGAAAAAAGTGCTTTACTTGTTGGTAAACCCGGAATAGGTAAAACCGCCATTGTTGAGGGCTTAGCCTATCGCATTATAAAAGGCTATGTTCCAGATGCGTTATTAAACTATGAAATAATAAAAATCAATATAACCAGTCTTATGGGTAGTGAAACTGTTTCTGGTATAGCTGAAAATCGTATTGATTTATTAGTTAGGGAACTTGCAACTAAAGACAATGTTATAATCTTTATTGACGAAACCCATTTATTAGTTAATAAAGAGGGAGGCATGGACTTTGCTAATATGTTAAAAGCTGGCTTAGACCGAGGAACAATTAAAATGATTGGGGCGACCACGACTGAAGAATACGAGCATTATATTTTACGAGATAGAGCCTTTTTAAGACGTTTTCAAAAAATAGATGTCGAGGAAGCTTCTCAAGATACTACGGTTGAAATTTTAATGGGAACTCTTCCTAAAATAGAGAAGAAAATAGGTGCCCACTGCGAATATACGGATTTTATCAAAAATAAAATAATGCGTTTTATTGTAGAAATGACTGACGAATATAAAAGGGTATATGAAATAGCTTCTCGTTATCCGGATATTTGTTTAACCATAGTATCTAATGCTTATACTTATGCTGTATATGATAATTCTAAAATTGTTACTTTAAAACATTTTTATAAAGCCATTTGTAATGCTAAAAATATTTATGAAGATGCTAAATTAAAAGAAATAGAAAGATTTAAAACTGAGTTTGCGGATATAATCAAAGAGGAGGGAATAAATTTAAATGAGCAAGATTAAAGTTTTCCAAATTGGATGTGGCAAAATGAGTAAATATATTATGGAATATGTTTATAATTTAGGAGCCACCATCGTGGGCGCGGTTGATATTAACGAAAATATAATTGGGGAAGATATTAGCACTATTATAGGCGGGGAATATCGCAATGTTTTAATTTATGATATATCCCGATTAGAAGAATTATTACAAGAGACTAAACCTGATATTGCCGTTATTGCTACATCTAGTTATTTAAATGATGTCGCAAATGAAATAAGAACTTGCATTACAAATAATGTAAATGTTATTACTACATCAGAAGAATGTTTCTATGCTTCTAATTCAAATCCTACTCTTTATCATGAATTAGATGTTTTAGCTAAAACTTATAATGTCACAGTCACCGGTTCTGGTTATCAAGATATATTTTGGGGCAATTTAATTACTACTCTTGCTTCTTCTACTCATAATATCACCAAAATAAAGGGTAGTTCTTCTTATAATGTTGAAGACTATGGTATTGCTTTAGCTAAAGTCCATGGCGCGGGTTTAACCATTAAGGAATTTAATACCCAAATTGCTGATGTTGATAATATGTCTATCGAAAAAAGAAATGAATTAATTAATAACCGCCAGTATACACCATCTTATATGTGGAATACGGTTGGATGGTTAGCTGATAAATTAAACTTAACTCCCTTAAAAATGCAAAGTAAAACTATTCCCACTACCTATTCTGAAAATCTACATAGTGATACTTTAAATATGGATATTAAAGCCGGCGATGCGACTGGTATGAGTGCTGTAGCTATATTAGAAACAAAAGAGGGAATTACTATTGAAGCCGAAAGTATAGGTAAAGTTTATAGTAAAGACGATTTTGATACTAATACTTGGACTATCTATGGTGAACCTGATACAACTATTACTATCAATAAACCTGATACTGTAAGACTTACTTGTGCCGATATAGTAAATAGAATACCAGATGTTATTAATGCTGAACCTGGATTTATTCCAACTAGTAGATTACCTGAACCAACCTATAAAATTAAATATTAAAGGTGCAAAGCTTTTCTTTGCATCTTTTTTAAATATCTTTGTAAACTTTTATCACAAGCATATACATAACACCCTTTAATTCCTCTTGTTAATAAAACTCGATAAGTATTTCTAATTATTGTATCGGCTAAATTTTCATAATAAGCTTTATCATTTTTAATTAACACTTGTAATCCATATAAAGATTTTTCCGTCATTGCTCGAGCTTTATAATCGGTAATTATTTTTCCATCTTTATATTTTAAATCCGGACCAATAATTACTCCAATATAATCAAATTCTAAACCTTGGACATTATGAATACACCCAATTTCATTAATGGCATCTAATCTCGTCGCAAATGGTTCGCCATGCTTTAAATTCCAACTCATTCCAAAATCTCCAATAACAATATCATGAAAATCCTGTTTATCGGCATATTTAACTATTCTTGGCCAACAAAAACCAGCGACAATTCGTGCATTATTATTAGTATTTTTCTGAGTAATAATATTTCTTAATTCTTGAGGTGTATTCATAACTTGAAAATCAAAATTAAAATTAACTTTATATCTTTTATTATAAAGTAAAGCATCTATAAAATCTAAATAATGAACACTCCCGTTACATCTAAATTGACTAATAAGCTCTCTTTTAATAATTTTGGCTTTAAATTTTTTGGCCCATTCTTCAATATTTTTAACTCTTCCTATATCTTTTAAAGTTACAATTTGTTTTTCGTCAATTAAAAATACACTTAACTTAGCCGTCTTAATAATTTCTTTAATTTGATTTTCTCCTACATTATTATACATTCCTGATTTTTCTTGTAATCTATGAGCCTCGTCAACCAATAAAAAATCATATTTATTTTCTTTATCTCGAAAAAAAGAACCAGAGCTTCTAAATAATTCATTTATACATACCTCATTATCATTATTAGCTAATTTATTTTTATACACTTTTCTAGGTGCCATATTTTTAGAAACATAAGCACCCAATAAACCATTACTAATAAGCTCTCCTAAAGCATTAATAGCCAAAACTGATTTCCCTGTCCCTGGTTCGCCTTTAATTATCATAACTATTTTTTGCTTTTCTGTATAAGCTTTATAAGCTAAAGTAATTATTTCTTCCATTAAAACTTTTTGCTCGTCTAATAATTTAAATTCTTTTTGAGCTTTAAGCATATTATTAATTGCCTCTAATAATCTTTTAGTTGGTCTTTCTTCGCTTTTATCAATTCTATTAATAATATCTAAATTATCCCCTAAAATTATTTGGGAATTAATTAAATTTTTTAATTCCTGTGTATCATTTTTTCCAAACATATAAACTTTACTATAATAAGGCCGATATTTTATATTATATAAAGCATCATCGCCATTAAGTTCATAATTATGTAAATAAACTAAAGGAATAATGGTTATATTATCTTTTTCAATATTTATATTATAACCTTTCAGTAAATTAGCATAACTTAACACTTGATAAGCCGGATGTAAAACATTTTTTTCTCTTCCATTAATATAAGTTCTAACTACTCCATCGACAGCTTTAATAACTTTAGTATAACTCCATTGTTTTAATTCAATTAAAATAATAAGCGGTTTTTTATATTTATCATACCCACTTATAATCATATCTACACTTTTACTTGTTAAGGGAATATTATATTCAATTGTAATCCCTACATTATCAGGTAAATCTTTTAAAATATCTTTCATTATGGGTAAACTATTAGCCCAAGCTTTTATTTGATTAAAAACGGTTTTCTTTTTAAATATATCTTGATAAGCTTGATAAACTTTATTACTAATAATACCCTCATTTACATACTCTATAAATTCTTTTTTAAGACAACTAAAAACCAACACTAAAATCAACTCCTAAATAAAAAAACTAGTAAAAACTAAAGTCTTTACTAGCCCTTTATAATTTAATTATAGCATATTTTATTTAAAAGTTATATCAAAATTACTAGGTCCATTTATCAATTTACCATCAATATCAAATCTCGAACCATGACATAAACATTCCCAAGTTTTCTCTATTTCATTAAATACTATCCCACACTTTAAATGAGGACATTTATTTAAAACAATATGCTTATTATTATTTTCGTCAATATATATTAAAACTTTCTTTCCTTTAATTACTTTGTTAATAACTTTATTATTATTAACATTATTTTTAGTACTTTTACATATTGCTTTAATATTACCGTATATATCAGATGGTAGTCTTTCTAATTTACTTAAATTTAAAGCTCTTTTAGGAGCCATTAAATCTTTATATTTATTATCTTTTTTTAAAATTAAAGAACTAATTATTTCTCCGGCTAAGCTTCCATTGGTCATACCCCAAGTATTATAACCTGTCCCTAAAAACATTCCCTTATCTATTTCCCCAATAAAAGGTAAATAATCATTAGTTATTATATCATTATTACTCCATATATATTGAAAATTATCTTGTTTTAATAAATCTTGAAAATTCTTTTTAATTTCTTTAATATCAGCAATTTTAAATGAATTATATAAATAAATAAATAAAATTATTATTATCCCGTCGCATACTTATAGTCGGGTTATCAATATTAATCGCACTAAAATCTTCTCCTTTAGTATTTTTAGCCCCTATATAAGAAGCCTCTACATAACTTTTCGTGGGTAAGAAAAAAGGTTTTAAAAAATAAGGATAGTGCATTCCCAAGACTAAATATTTAGTTTTAATTATTTTACCATTAACTAAACAAACATATCCACCTTTAACTTTTTTAATTGCTTCTAATTTAGAATTTTCATAGATAGAATCTTTATATTTATTTTTCCAATAATTAATATATTTTAAAGGATGAAATACATAAGTATCATTAACTTTTAAAGCTAATTTAACATTTTTATTAAAAAAAACATTCGTTACCTTAGTAACATCTACACCATTATTCTTTAAAAAATTATATTCTTCTTCTATTTTTTTAATATTATCCTCTTTAGTAGTAAATAAATAAGATGGAACTTGTTTTAAATCACAATCTATTTTATTTTTAACTATTAAATCTTTAATTAAATTAACCGCATATCTTTGACTATCTAAATAATTTTTAGCTTGCGTATCATTTAAGTTTTTTCTTAAATTCATATAAATTCTTTCTTGTAAATAAGTAATTTTTGCCGTACTTTTCCCTGTTGTGCCATATCCACATTTATTTCTTTCGACTAAAATAACCTTTAAATTATCTTTTTTTAAATGTATTAAAGTTGAAATACCCGTTATACCTCCACCCACAATTAAGACTTGAACTTCTTTATTATCTTTAAGTTCTGGACACTCAATATCCGCAATATCTTCCCAAATACTATAATTTTTCATTTTCCATCATTATTAATATTGTTAAATAATCGTTAAAAATACATAAACTCTTGATTTTTTACTTATTTTTTGTTATTCTAATAATGCTTATTAAAGCATTTATGGCGGGATTGGTGAAGTGGTTAACACGGCAGATTGTGGCTCTGTTATGCGTGGGTTCGACTCCCACATCTCGCCCCATCTAGAATTTTACGTCCATAATTAAATATTATGGGCTTTTTCTTTGCCTTAAATTTTAAAATAAAAAATGATATAAGTATAAACTTTTTCTAAAATATCAAACTATTATTAGAGGTAATTTCTATGGATAGTTTAAATAAATATAATTCTAAAAGGAACTTTACTAAAACTAAAGAACCTGTTGGTAAATTAAAAAAATCAAATCACAATTTAAAATTTTGTATTCAACACCATTTAGCAAGACGGGAACATTATGATTTACGTTTAGAATGGAATGGGGTATATTTAAGTTGGGCTGTTCCAAAAGGTCCATCCTATAACCCTAAAGTTAAAAGACTAGCGGTGCAAGTCGAAAATCATCCTTTATCCTATGGTAATTTTGAGGGAACTATACCTAAAGGCGAATATGGGGGAGGAACCGTCATGCTTTGGGATAAAGGCCAATTTATTCCGGAAAAAGATTTTGAAGAAAACTTAAAAAAGGGCCATATCAAATTTACTTTAAAAGGTGAAAGAATAAAAGGTAAATGGGCTTTAGTCAAATTTAAAAAAGACAATTGGTTATTAATCAAAGAAAAAGACGAATATGTAAATTATGCCAATATTAAAAAATTTACTAATAGTATTAAAACTAAACGCTCTATGTCTTCTATTGCTAAACCTAAAACCTCTAAAAAAGATGCAATAGTATGTGGTATAAAAATTACTAATCCCGATAAAATTATTTTTTCAAAACCTAAAGTAACAAAGCTAGATATTGCCCTATATTATCATAAAGTTGCAAAGAAAATGTTACCTTATATTAAAGATAGATTAATAAGTACTGTAAGAGCCCCAGATGGCCTAAATGGGGAAATATTTTTTAAAAAACACTTTGAGACTAATCCTTATTTAAAAAAAGTAACTATTCCCAGTAAAGAACATAAAGAAGACTATTATTATATTGAAAATGAAGAAGGCTTAATTTATGAAGTTCAAATGAATAGTTATGAATTTCATATTTGGGGTAGTAAAGTCCCAACTCTCAATCATCCTGATTTAATGGTTTTTGATTTAGATCCCGACGAAAATCTAAGTTTAAAAAAAGTTCGGGAGGGAGTAAGAACTCTAGAAAAAATATTAAAAGAATTTAATTTAAAAGCTAGTTTAAAAATAAGTGGAGGAAAAGGCTACCATATAATGGTCCCTATGCCAAGCCCTGTAACTTGGTCTAAGTTTAGTAAAATAGCTCAAAATATTGCTGAATTAATGGCCACCCGAGAACCTGAAAAATATACGACTAATATTAAAAAAGAAGCGCGAAAAGGTAAAATATTTATTGATTATTTACGTAATAAAAAAAGTGCTACTTTTGTAGCTCCCTATTCTCTTCGTTTAAAAGAGCAACCTAGCATATCTATTCCTATCGCTTGGAGTAAATTAGAGAAAATTAAGCCCAATGAAATAACTATTAATAATATAAAATAGCTTAAATAATAAAAAATATTGGACTTACTAACTTTTATATGATATAATAACCTACGTAAAAGGACGGGTCAATATGTTAGAAACAATTTTATTAATAATATCAGTTTTAATAATCGCCGTAGTATTATTACAAAGTAATAAAGCAAGTGATGCTGGTCAAATAATTACTGGAGGCAATGAAGCTTTATTTCAAAATATGAAAGAAAGAGGCTTTGAATTATTTATTAGTCGTCTTACTTTAATATTAGGAATATTATTCTTTGTTATATCTTTGATATTATATTTAAAATAAGCGCTTTAAAACAAAGCGTTTTTTTCTTGCCAAAAATTGTCATAAATAATTAGCGAATATTTGTTTACAAAACGTATGTTTGCTGATATAATTAATATGGTGTTTAAAATGGAATTAAAAGAAAAATTACAAATTCTGGCTGATAGTGCTAAATATGATGCTTCTTGTTCTTCCTCCGGCAATAGTTATACCTCTAAAAAAGGATTAGGAAGCACCTCTTATAGCGGGATATGTCACTCCTTTGCTAGTGATGGAAGATGTATATCATTATTAAAAATATTAATGACTAATTGTTGTATTTTTGATTGTAAATACTGTATTAATAGACGCAGCAATAATATTAAAAGGGCCATTTTTACCCCGGAAGAAATATGTGCTATAACTCTTAACTTTTATCGTCGTAATTATATTGAGGGTTTATTTTTAAGCTCAGGTATTATTAAAAATCCCGACTATACTATGGAACTTATTATTGAGACTATATCCTTACTTAGATATAAATATAAATTTAATGGTTATATTCATGCTAAAGCTATACCCGGGGCTAGTGTTGCTTTATTAAATAAATTAGGTAAGTTAGTGACACGTTTAAGTGCTAATATTGAACTCCCAACATCTACCTCTTTAAAATTATTAGCTCCCGATAAAAATAGTGAACAAGTAACTAAAATAATGGGTTATATAAAAGAACACCAAAGTAAATATTTTGCCCCGGCCGGAGAAAGTACCCAACTAATCGTGGGGGCATCTAACGAAAGTGATTATGTTTTACTCCATAAAAGTAGTAGTATGTATGAAAAATATGCTTTAAAAAGAGTATTTTATTCGGCTTATATTCCTGTTAATCAAGATAAATTACTCCCATCTTTAAAAATTCCACCTTTAAAAAGAGAGAACCGCTTATATCAAGCCGATTGGTTATTAAGATATTATAATTTTAAAGTGGATGATTTATTAAGTGAAGAATATCCTAATTTTAATTTATTAATTGACCCTAAAGCTGATTATGCTTTAAGACATTTAGAAGAGTTTCCTAAAGAAATAAACACCGCTTCTTATTATGATTTATTAAAAGTTCCCGGAATAGGAGTTACCTCCGCCAAAAGAATAATTAAATCGCGCAAGTATTTTAAAATTACTTTTAATGATTTAAAAAAAATGGGTATAGTTTTAAAAAGAGCTAAATACTTTATCACTTGTAATTCTAAATATTGTCTAGCTCCCTCTTTATTTAAAAAAGATTTTATCGAAAGTAATTTAATATTAGAAAATAAAACCCCAACGAATTCTAATTTTAAACAATTAAGTATTTTCCATGAATAGAGTTTATTTATATTCTGATACTTTCTTAAATCTTTTAAGTTTAGTAATTTTTTTAAATGCCCAAAATATTACCCCGAGTAATATTAAACCCGAAAATTATACCGCCACTCTTTTTGAAGAAACTATCAATTTAAAAATAACTCCTAGTAAAAATTTATTACCCAAATTTTACCAAAAAGCTCCGTCTATTTTTAAAATAATGTATTATGTTTATTTATCTTCTCATCCTAATAAAGAGTTAATAATATATTATTTTTATTTAAATTTTTTAAAGTACCACAATAAAGTTATTAATATGCGAAATATATCTTGGGTAAATGATGCTTTAAAAATAGCTAAATATGTTAGTCATGAAGCTCATAAGTTAAAAGGATTTATCCGTTTTACTGAATTAGAAAAGCATGTTTTATATGCCCAAATGGAACCTACTAATAATATTATAACTATTGTGTCGGCTCATTTTAAAAAGAGACTACCAAATGAATATTGGCTTATTCATGATACGAAAAGAAATATTATTAGTGTTTATGACCAAAAAGATTTTTATTTACTAGACGCGACTAATCTTCAATTAAATTTAAAAACTACATCCCATACTTATGAAGATTTATGGTGTACTTTTTATGATACCATCGGTATCAAAGAAAGAAAAAATAATCGTTGTCGCTTAAATTTTATGCCAAAGAAATATTGGAAAAATATTATAGAAATGAGGAATAACCATGCGCAAAGTAATAAATGAAGAAGAATTAAAATTAAAAATGCACGAGGCCATAAATTTATTATGCACTCCTGTGAAAAAAACTTTAGGACCTAAAGGGAGTAATATAATTATTGACCATTCTACTTTAAGTCCTTTTATCACTAATGATGGTGTCACTATCGCTTCTAATATTGAAAGTGATGACCCCATTATTAATACTATTTTAGAGTTAGCTAAAGAAGCCTCTATTAAAACCAATGAAACCGTCGGAGATGGAACAACTACAACTTTAGTATTACTTGAAAGCTTATATAATGCTGGAGAAAAACTGATAAAAGAGGGAGTAAATCCTTTAATTTTAAAAAAAGAATTAAATAATTGTTTAGAAATAATTATTCCTAAAATTATTGCTAGTAGTGATAAGCCCCGTCTTTCTGCTTTAAAAAGTATTGCCACCATTGCTAGTAATAGTAAAGAAATTGGTACTAATTTAATCAAAGCTTATCAAAAAGTCGGAAGCTCTAATATTTATTTAGAAGAAAGTTTAAATGAAACCACGACTATTACCCATACGAAAGGATACGTATTTGATACTTTATTAGCTTCTCCTTATTTTTTAAAATCTTTAGAGAGTAAACTTATAAAAGAGCCATATGTATTAATTACTAATGAAGAAATTAATACTACTGAAGAAATTAGTTCTATTTTAGAATTTATTATGGAAAATAAAGAAAATTTAATTATAATTGCTAAAGATTATGACTCTTATTTTGTTAATACTATATTAAATCTGTTTTTAGAAAATAAAGCTAATATTATGTTATTAAAATCTCCCGGATATGGTCTTGAAGAATTAGCTATTTTAGAAGATATAGCAACCATTAGTAAAGGAAAAATAATGAATACTAGCTATTCTCCGGTTAACTTAGGTAAAATTCCTCAAGCTTTAATTACTAAAAATGAAACTAATTTTAATTTTATTCCTAGTAAAGAAATTATGGAATATTTAAAAACTATCCGTGACTCAACTCTATCTTCTAAAAGAACTAGTATGTTAAAAAATGGTTTTATTACTTTTAGTATAGGAAGCCCGACATTAACGGAAGCTAAAGAAAAGAAAATGCGTTATGAAGATGCCTTATGGGCTTTAAAAATGGCCAAAGATGGCGTAATTCCTGGCTCGGGCTTAATTTTAGCTAAAATAAGTTATGAATTAAATAATGAAAATTATGGTGCCACTCTTTTAAAAAAGGCTTTACAAGCCCCTTTAACGCAAATATTAACTAATGCCGCTTTAGAACCCGCACCTATTCTTGAACAATTAAAAAATAATGGGTTTACAACTATTTTTAATGTTAAGTCTAACCAATTTGAAGCTCTTTCGACAACCTCAGTTATTGACCCCACTATTGTTGTGATTACTGCTTTAAAAAATGCGGTTTCCATCGCTAGTATGCTTTTAACTACTACTAGTTTAATAATCAATGAACAACCACCAAATTTATCTTTAGACAACTTTAATATTTAATTATTCAAGAACAAAATCAATAAATTTAATTCCCATTCTTTTATGGATTATTTCATTTTTAATCTTTAATTCCGCTTTAAGTAAACTTTTAATAGTATAATCTTGAGCTATATTTACTTTAATTATTAATTGTTGATAATAGCCATGTTTAATCAAATCATAACCCTTAAAACTAATTTTTCTATATTTTTGAAAAATACCCTCTAACATTGCTTCTACTTTTTCATCCGTAATATTCTCGCCCATTAAAGAACCGATATTTTCTCTTATAATTTTATAAGCTTGCACCATAATTATAATGCCAATTAGAATGCTTCCAACCATATCGGCTTTCTTAAAGACAAAAGAAGCGCTAATAACGAGTAATAAAGCTAAAGAAGAAATGCCGTCAATAAAAGATTCTTTACTTGAGGTAACTAAAATACTACTATTTATTTTTTCCCCTACCTTAAGTAACATTTTAGCACTATACATTTTAAGAGCAATTACTATTAAAAGAGGAACTATCACTAATAAATTAGGTCTAGTATAAGTTATTTTAAAACTCATATAAATAACAACAATCCCAACTATAAAAATAACAAACCCCATGACCATTTGCATTATATATTCAAAATTACCATATCCCAAAGGATGTCTTTTATCAGGCCTTTTTTTACTTACTTTAGCGCCAATCATTGCTAAAACATCAGTAATTAAATCACTAACTGTATAAAATCCATCGGCAATTATCGAAGCAAAATTAAAAATATTTCCCGCGCTAATCTTAATTAAGGCCACGATTAAATTAATAATGGCACTAAATACTAAAGTTCTTTTTTCTACTTTCATTTTTTCTACCTCTCTTTTAATTTTAACATATTCCCTAAATATATCCTACCATAAATTAATTTTTTTCTTTTCAAGCATCCAACTTTATAATATAATATTTATAGGAGGAAATAGCTATGAAAATATTTAATACCGAAACTCATCAAATTGAAGAATTTATTCCTTGGAATAAGGAACATATTAAAATGTATACTTGTGGACCTACTGTATATAGTTATGCCCATATTGGTAATTTACGTACTTATATTATGGAAGATATTTTAGAAAAAACTTTACGTTTACTTGGCTATAATGTAACTAGAGTTATGAATATCACTGATGTTGGTCATTTAAGTAGTGATGCCGACACTGGGGAAGATAAAATGGTTAAAAGTGCTAAAAAAGAACATAAATCAGTCTTGGATATTGCTAAATTCTATACTGACGCTTTCTTTCGTGATACGGAAAAACTTAATATTAAAAGACCAGATATAGTGAGTCCTGCGACTGAAAATATCGCCGAATATATAAAAATTATTTCTAAATTATTAGAAGACGGTTATGCTTATGCGGCCGGCGGAAATATTTATTTTGATACCTCTAAAGTTTCTAATTATTATCGTTTAACTAATCATGTTAAAGAAGAATTAATAAGTGGAGTTCGCGATACGGTGGAAGAAGACTTTAATAAGAAAAATAAAACTGATTTTGTTTTATGGTTTACTAAGTCTAAATTTGATGCTCAAGACCTCAAATGGGAAAGTCCATTTGGCTTAGGTTATCCTGGCTGGCACATTGAATGTTCTGGTATTTCTTTAAAATATTTAGGTGAATACTTAGATATCCATTGTGGTGGAGTTGATAATATTTTCCCTCACCATACTAATGAAATAGCTCAATCAGAAAGTTATATAGGCCATCCTTGGTGTAAGTATTGGGTCCATGGTGAACATTTAAATGACGCTAGTGGTAAAATGAGTAAATCTAAAGGTAAAACTCTAACTGTTTCCTATCTTGAAGAATTAGGCTATAATCCTTTAAGTTATCGTTTCTTTGTATTACAAAGTCATTATCGTAAACAATTAACTTTTAGTTTTGAGGCTTTAACTGGGGCCGAAAATGCTTATAAAAAACTTAAAAGTAAAATTTTAAATTTAAAAAACTCCTCAACTAATGAAGAAATAGACAGTCAAATTTTAGACACATATAAAACTAAATTTAAAGAATGTTTAAGTGACGATTTAAATACCGCGAACGCTATAACTTTAATCTATGATGTTTTAAAAGAAAATACTACTCCCGCGACTAAAGTAGCGACTATTGAATATTTTGACCAAGTATTATCTTTATCTTTAACTAAAGAAGAAAAGAATGTCGTGGATGAAGCCTATATTAAAGAAATGGTCGCTAAAAGAAATAAAGCTAAACTTAATAAAGATTATGCTCTTGCTGATAAAATTCGTGAAAGTTTATTAGAAGAAGGTATTATTTTAAAAGACACTCGTGATGGTACAACTTATGAGGTAAAATAATGAATACTATAATTGAAATAACATTTGTTACCCTTGTTATTGTCATTCTTTTTTCTAATATAATTGTAACTAGTTATTTAAAAAAATTAAAAGCTCTTGTTAATGAAACTGAATTATCTGGTTTTGAAATAGCCAAAACAATTTCCACTAAGTTAGGTAATATTGAACCCCATATTATTAAAAAAACTAGTTGGCGTTTTCTAGACCATTATAATATTACCAGAAATGTTATTAAATTATCTCCCGAGGTATTTAATGACACCAATATGTATGCTAGTTTAATGGCTTTAAATATTAGTTTAGAAACTTTAAAAGACAATATTAAACTAAATATTATTCATAAGACTGCTTCTTTTTTA
Organism: uncultured Bacilli bacterium; assembly: GCA_947628145.1. Classification (GTDB taxonomy): domain Bacteria; phylum Bacillota_I; class Bacilli_A; order RF39; family UBA660; genus Caccenecus. Next base: position 14,016 of record CANQYU010000010.1, read on the forward strand.
GTCATAGCTTTTTATCTTCTTCTTATAATTGGAGCTCTTGCTAATAAATATCCAATAATTTATTTAAGTTTTTTAATCTTTATTTTCGCTTTTTTATTAGAAATAATTTATATATCTTTATTTTTAAAAAATAATCATGAAAATAAAGCTCTAGTTACTTTACTTAATAAAGAAGAAATAATTAAACCAAAAGAAAATTTTCAAATTAATAATTTATTTTATTATCTTATTGCTCTATCTCGTTTACCCTATAATTTCCTTATTTATTTCTTATAAACGAAAGCCTTCCTGGCTTTTTTTATTTAGTTTTTTAATAAATACTTTCTTAATTTCCCAAACTATATTATAATAAAAAATAGGAGTGATTAAAATTGCGAACTAAGAAATCTTTCATAAATGCTCTATCAGTTCTCGGCTTTAACCTAATAATTGGAATTATTGGTTTTATCAAAGTTCGAGTTTTTGTAAATGGTTTAAGTAATGATATATATTCTTTAAATCAATTATTTTATCAAGTATTTAGTTATATTGCTATCACTGATATTGGCTTTGGGCTTTTATTAAATAAAGCTTTATATCAAGCTTTTGCTGAAAATAATCAAGAAAAAGTAAATGATATATATAGTACATCCCGAAAATTTTATAATATAATTGCTCTTATCATGCTTAGTATATCTCTAATTATCAGCTTTTTTATCCATTACTTTACTAAAGCTCAAGTTTCAACTCTTTATATCCAAGTAATGTTTATAATTTTTGTTTTAAAAAATGTTGTTGATTATTTTTTTATTGCTCCCCGTTATGTTTTAGAAGCCGACCAAAAATTATATAAAGTTAATCATTATGTTCGTTTAATTAAAATTATTGAACAATTAGTAGAAATGGTTTTAGTTATTCTTGGGGTAGATTTTCTTCTTGTTTTAATTCCTGGTATTTTTATTACCATTATCATGGATATATTTATCAATAAAAAAATATACAATTATTATCCTTGGCTTAAAAATACTAAAAACTTTAATAAAAATTATTTAAAAGGAACTAAAGAGGTAATCTGGCAAAAACTAGCTGGCTTATTAGGCTCTAATACTGATATTATTTTAATATCAACCTTTATTAATCCTTTAACTGTTATTATTTATACCTCTTATACATATATTACTAAATTTATCACGGATACAATTTATATGTTATTTACCGCGATTTTACCTAGCTTTGCCAATGTTTTATTAAAAGAAAATTCTCATAAAACTTATGAAGTATTTAATGAAGTAAATATCTTTTTCTTATATTTAGCTAGTTTTATTTTTATAATGCTTTATGGCTTTTTAAATAGTTTAATCTTCTTTTGGGTAGGTAAAACTTATTTAGTTAAATCTAGTATTTTATTCTGTTTTACTTTTATTGCTTTTGAATTAATTGCCGATAAATCTCTTATGTTAGTAATTAATAGTAAAGGTTTATTTAAAGAAACTAAAGTTGCCACCATATTAGAAGCTATTTTAAACTTAGTTATTTCTTTATTTTTAGTTAATAAAATAGGTTTAATTGGAGTTTTATTAGGAACTATAATTTCTAAATTATTAACCTCTTTTATTCAAAATCCTATTTATATATATAAAAATATTTTAGTTAAAAATCCCCTTAGTTATTATTTAAAATATTTTGGTGCATTAGCTTTAAGTTTAATATTTATAATCTTATTTAATATTATAAGTTTAAATATTACGAGTATTAAAGCTTTTATACTCTATGTTTTAATTTTTGCTTTCTTAGTTGGTATAATTTTATTTGGTTTATATTATTTATTCTTTAAATCCTTTCGTAATCTTACGAAAAGGGGAATTGAATTTATTAAAGTACGAGGTAAATATTTAGAGGAGGAGGTTTAATATGGAAAAATTAAAAGAATTTATAAATAATAAAGAAATCTTAACTAAAACTTTATTAGTATTTTTAATGCTTCAACCTTTATTAGATTTTGCTTTTTTATTTAAAGAAAAAGTTGTCAATCTTTTTGGTTTTTCTCCCTCGACTATTATTCGTATTTTAGGAATAGGTCTTATTTGTTTATTATTTTTATTAACTAATAAAAATAATAAAGAATATAAATATCTTTTTATCTATGGTGCTTTAGTTATTATATATACTATTTTCCACCATTTACATGCTTTAAATTTTACTAATTATTATAATGGTTATAATTTTGGTTATACTTTATTTAGTGAAATATTTTATATAATAAGAATGCTTTTACCCTTAAGTTTAATATATATTTCGGCTCACTATAATTTTAGTCCTAAACAAATTGAAAAACTTATTACAGTTTTAATTTTACTTATATGTGGTAGTATTCTTTTCACTAATTTAACTGTTATTTCTTTAGGTTCTTATAGTAAAACGACAATTAAAGGTAGTATTGTTTGTTGGTTTAAAAGTAATAGATGTAATTTAAATTATTATGAATTAGCATCTAAAGGCTTTTTTAATGACCCCAACCGCTTAGCTTCTCTTTTAACTTTAATTACCTCAATTGCTTATTATATTTTAATTAAAAACCCTAAACTTAAAAATAAATTATTAATTATTTTATTAATGCTTGGAACCTTTATGTTAGGAACCAAAGTTAGTACTTATGGTTTTACCATTTTAAGTGTTTTAGCTTTTATTCTCTATTTATTCTTTTCTTTTGTTAAAAAAGAATTAAAATTTAATCGCTCTTTATTTTGCTTTTTAAGCTTAGTTTTAGTTTTTTTAGCTATTTTAATTCCCGTCTCTCCGGCTTTAAATCGAACTGAAACTGAAAATGCTTTTTTAAGTGAAACCGCTAAATTAAATGACACTAAATTAAAAGAAAGTATGCAAAAATTAGAAAAAGAAATCGCTCAAAATCCATCTCAAAAAATAGAATTAGAAAAAGATTATATTAAGAAATATTATGAAGATTATAATATTAATCCTCAGTTTATTATTGATTCTTATTCCTATGAATATGACCCTGATTTTTGGTTAGATATTATGAAAAGGCCTTTAAAAGAAAGAACTGATTTTCGACTTATCGAAGAATTAATGTTAAAAAGAGTTAAAGAAATAAATAATCAAAAATTAGATAATTATTTAGGAATTACTTTTACTCGTATGGGTAATATCTTTGATTTAGAAAGAGACTTTATTTCCCACTACTACACTATGGGTATCCTTGGTGCCATTCTTTTAGTATCTCCTTATCTAATTATTACTTTAATATGTATTATTAAAATCTTAAAGAATTTCAAAAAGAACTTTAATTTAAAAAATGTTTTCTATTTAATGGGTATAGGGATAGCTTTAAGTGCCGCGTTCTATTCTGGTAATGTTTTAGATGGCTTAATTGTTACTTTAATATTAGGTTTCTTTATGGGTGGCTTAATTAATAGTTTATTTGCCGAAAATATAAAAGGAGAATAAAAAATGAAATTTACAATTATTATACCTACTTATAATGACGCTAAAACTCTTCCCGATACTTTAAATAGTGTTTTAAACTTAAATTATTCTAATTGGGAATTACTTATAAGTGATGATGGATCTACTGATAATACTAAAAATATTGTTGCAGATTTTATTAAAAAGAATCCTAATCAAAATATCAAATATTTCTATGAAGAAAATAAAGACCAATTAAACGCTATCTTAAATGTTATTAATTATATTACAGGTGATTATGTTTATATTTTACACTCCGACGATTTAATATGCCAAAATGCTTTAAATGAAGCGGCTTCTATTTTAAGTAAAAGTCCCGAACTTGACGCTTTAATTACCAATTATGAACTTATAAATTCTGAAAATCAAAAAATTGGTTTTTGTAAACCTCGCAAGTATCGTCAAAGTAAAAGTATTCTTCCTTTAACTTTATTATGGTTAGGCCGTAATTTATATGTTGATGTTGCTTTTCATAAAACCAGTACTTTTAAAGATAAAGTCAAGAATAACTATTTATTATGGAATACTCCTTTTTGGTTAGACAATAATTCACTTTTAAATGTTCAAAATGCTTTTTTTTGTAGTTTTAAATATCGTATATCTCCCGAAAATTATATTAATAATGAAATAGGTAAATTAAATGTTATAAATGGCGAATTACGAACTGCGACTAACTTAATGGCTTATTATAGTATTCCTTTATATGCTTGCCAATATTATCTTTTCCGCATTTTTAATAAATTACATTTAGAATATCAACCTTTTTATTTTAATCATGAAACTAAAAATAAAGCTAAAATATTAAAATTTATTATAAAAAAACGTTATACTAAAGAAGAATATACTCATAATTTATTTTTAAATAATTTATTCCTTTTTTATCAAAACAAAAACCCTCGCTCTATATCTTTACCAAGTATTTCTTCGGAAGAATTTATTTATTATGGTAAAGATATGCGTAAGTTTAATAAAGCTCTTTTAAATAATGAACTATCTTCCTTATATTTAAATATCTTAAATGAAATGGCCAAGGGTTTTAATAAAATAATTGTTCCTAATGAGGATACTTATCATAAAGCTTTAATAATAATTAAATTTTTATGTTTATATCCCTTTGTTACCCTTGAAATAAACCCTCAATAAAGGGTTTTAATTTGCTAAAATATTGTTTCCCTTTCTTTTTTATGTTACAATTTAATTATAAGGAGCAAACATGAAAAAAGAAAATAAAATTCCTAAAGTAATTCATTATGTTTGGGTTGGGAAATCTCCTAAGCCTAAAGATATATTAAAATGTCTTAAAACTTGGCCTAAATATTTACAAGATTATGAAATCAAAGAATGGAACGAAACTAACTTTGATATTAACTCTCATCCCTTTGTTAAAGCCGCCTATGAAGCTAAAAAATGGGCTTTTGTAAGTGATTATATTCGGGCTTATGTAATTTATCATGAGGGTGGTATATATTTAGATACTGATATTATCTTATTAGATAATTTTAATGAGTATTTAAAACATGATGCTTTTGTTGGCTTTGAAAATAAAACTCATCCTTTTACCGCGGTTTTTGGGGCTAAACCTAAACATTCTTTACTTAAAAAAATGTTAGATTATTATGATAATCTATCGGATTATGAATTTAATTTTGAAAATAATAATACAATTTCTGTTTCTCAAATATTAATTAATGATTATAAGTGTAAACCTAATAATCAATATCAAGAATTAAAAGATGGCTTAGCTGTTTATCCCGACACAACTTTTTGTAATCCCTCTAAAAATTCTACATCTATTCATATATTTACGGGGACATGGTTAGGTAATAAAAAAAGTTTAAAATATAAATTAATTAAAACTATAAAATTAAATTTAACTACCAAGACTAAAGCTGAATTATATCATAAATTATTTAATCGGGGGAAATAATATGAAAAAAATTGCTATTTTAGGTCTTCATTTAAACTATGGTGGGGTAGAGGAAGCTATAATTAATCAAGCGAATGCTTTAGCTCAAGACTTTGATGTTGAACTAGCTATTACTTATAAAATAACTGAACCAGTCTTTCCTCTAAATCCTCGAGTAAAAGTTGTTTATTTAACTAATTGTCTTCCTAATCGTGACGAATTTATGACGAATTTAAAAAAGTTTCACTTAATAAAAACTTTTAAAGCTGGTTTAAAAAGTTTACATATCCTAAAAGAAAAAAGAGTAACTATGCGAAATTATATAGCAAACTCATCCGCGAATATTCTTATTTCTACTCGGTTAGAAATAACTAAATTATTAAATAAATATGCTAAAAATAAAATAACTATCCATGAAGAACATACTTATCCCTCTAATATTTCTGCTTATTTAAAAAAATTAAAAAAAGCCTGTACTCACATATCTTATATTATCGCGGTATCAAAAGAATTAACTAATATTATTAGTAATAATATTCCTAATTCTAAAAGTATTTATTTACCTAATTTTTTAAATTATTGGCCCCATAAAACCTCACCTTTAACTAGTAAAAATATTATTTCTATTGGCAGATTATCTCCGGAAAAAGGTTTTTTAGAATTAATTACTATTTTTAAAAAAATAAATGAACAAGATAATTCTTTTGAACTCCATATTATCGGGGATGGAAAAGAATATTCTAAAATAAAAGAAAAAATAGCCCTGGAACATTTAGAAAATAAAATAACTTTGCATGGTTTTCAAAATAAAGCCCATATTAATAAATGTTTAGAAAATTCCACGCTTTATCTTATGAGTTCTTATGAAGAATCTTTTGGACTTGTCTTAATCGAGGCCGCCTCTTTTGGTGTTCCCTCCATTGCTTATTCTCGGGCTCGGGGTGCGACGGAAATTATTCAAAATAATAAAAGTGGCTATTTAATCCCGGATAGTAATCAAGAATTATATGTTAAAAAAACTTTAGAATTATTGCATAACCCCGAAAAATTACAACAATTTGGCAAGCAAGCTCGTCTTATTGCTCAAGAATTTAGTTTTAATCAAGTAAAACAAAAATATCTTAATTTTTTTAAAACATTATAAAGGAGGCTAGTATGTTTCAAAAATTTACTAAAGTAGTAACTAATAAATATTTTAATTTAAGCTTAATAATTTTATCATATCTTTTTTTAGCTTTAGCTTTTCGTTTTTTTGTTATTAAAGAAAATAGTTTTTATCCTATTTATGCTTTAGCACCTTTATTTTTTAGTTTAGCTATTATTTTTTTAAATGTTCTTTTCATTAAAGTTCTTCCTAAAATTGGGAGAATAATATATTATTTATTAACTGTTATAATTAATACTATTTTTATTGCTGTCCAATATTTTCATTATCAAATATTAGGTAGTTATTTTACTATTTCGGAAATCTTTTTATCGAAAGAGGGCCTTACTTATCTTTATATAATTCCAAAGTTAATTAATTATAAACTTTTTATTATTATAATTATTTTTCTAATAATTTTATTTTTAAGTCTTTTATCTTTACTTAAAAGCCCCCGAACTAAATTAAGTTTAAAATCCACTTTCCTAACTATTGGTTTAATAATTTTATGCCATTTATTAGGTCTTGCTTCTTTATTAATTTTTAATAATAATGAAAAACCAGGAAGCAAGTTATCACCATTTTATAATTATGTTCATTTAGAGGTTCCTAATCGTTCTATCCAATCTATTGGTATTATGGAATATAATATCCATGATATAATTCATTTTATATCTCGTAAACTAATGGGAGAAAAAGAATTAAAAATATATGAAGAAGATGTTTTAGAGTTTATGGAACGCAATAAACCCGAGACTAATGCTTATACTGGTTTATTTAAAAATAAAAATCTTATTTATATAATGCTTGAAAGTGGAGATGACTGGTTAATCACGGAAGAATATATGCCTACTTTAACTAAGCTTAAAGAAGAGGGATTAAACTTTACTAATCGTTATTCGCCTTTCTTTTATGGAGGCTATACTTTTAATGCTGAATTTGCCGCGAATACAGGACTTTATTTAACGACGGATTTTAATGCTTCTAGTAATAATTATTTCCCTTATTCTTTACCTAATTTATTTAAAAATGCTGGCTACACGGTTAATTCTTTTCATATGAACGCGCCCAGTTTTTATGAACGAGGTAAATATCATTTAACCTTTGGTTATTCTAATTATTATGGTGATTATAATACCCCTAAATATAAAGAACAAGGTTATAATTATGTTAATGATGAAGCTTGGCTTGATAATCCTGAGACTGCTAATTTATTAATCCCTAAAAATCAAAAATTTATGAGTTTTTTAATAACTTATTCTATGCATTTACCATATATCAATAATGAATTATGTGATGCGGCGCTCAGAAATGGGGAAATAACATATAATGATTATTCTGAGTTAGAATTAAAATGTCTTCATTATTTATCGACAAAATCTGATTTAATGTTAAGTAAATTACTTGCAAAATTAGAAGAAGACAATATAATAGATAATACGGTTATAATTATTTTTGCTGACCATGACACTTATGGCTTTTCTGATAAAGAATATTTAGCTCAAGTTAAACATACTAAAAATATTTATTTACAACAAAAAACCCCTTTAATTATTTGGAGTAAAAATCTTGAACATCAAGATATTGATACTTTAATGGATACCGCGGATTTAGTCCCTACCATTGCTAATTTATTTGGTTTAGACTTTAATCCTCGTAATTACTTATCTACCGATGTCTTTTCCCAAAATCATGCTCCTTATGTATATTTTCAATATGGAAATGAACTTAAAGCTGATGGTACTTATATAGATAATAGTTATGCCGAAAATGCTCCTTTAATGTTAAAATATAATGAATATCTTTTAAAAACCGATTATTATCGAAAGGAATGAAATAAATGGAGAAGTATTTTAAACGTTTATATTCTAAAACCTCCGAAGAGTTTTATTTAGAGGTAGACCAAAATTTAAAAAAAGAAAAAAGAATGTTTATTATTACCGCAAACCCTGAAACATTTACTTATGGTAAAAAAGACGAAATGGTAAATGAATTACTTTTATCTTCTAATAGTACTTTAATACCTGATGGTATATGTATTGTAAAGACAGCTAAAATATTAAAATATCCTCTTAAAGAAAGAATTACCGGTATAGATTTAGCTACTCATTTATTAGAAATTGCTAATAATAATAATAAATATAAATTAGCTTTATTAGGAGCTAAACCCGAGGTCTTAAAGGCTTTAAAGGATGTTTTAAAAACTAAATATCCTCATATAAAACTAGTCATGGCCATCGATGGGTATAATGAAGATTATAATTCTTTCTTTAATGAGCTTGCTAAAGAAAAACCTGATATTTGTTTAGTCGCCTTAGGTATTCCTTATCAAGAAAAACTTATATATGAGCATTTATCTCAATTTAAAAAAGGTATTTTTGTCGGAGTCGGGGGTTCTTTTGATGTTTTAAGTGGTACTAAAAAAAGAGCTCCAAAAATATTTCAAAAACTTAATTTAGAATGGTTATATCGTATCATAAAAGAACCTAAACGTTTAAAAAGATTTTATAATAATAATATTAAATTTGTTTTTAAAGTATTATTTAGAAAGAATTAGAGGTATCTTATGAATTTAACAGTTAATGGTTATTCTATTTATTTAATTTTATTAGTCACAGTTATATCGAGTTTTCTTTTAACTTTTTTAGCTAAAAATATTGCTAAACATGTCGGGGCTGTCGATATGCCTAACGAACGTAAAGTCCATCATGTGCCTATGCTTCGATGTGGAGGCTTAGCTATTTTTGGCGCTTTTTTAATTGGTTATATTATTTATGGTGAGGTAACTACCCAAATGTTATCGATTTTAATTGGCTCTTTTATTGTTGTTTTATTAGGCTTTATTGACGATATTAAACCTATTCGGGCTCGAACTAAATTTATTTTCCAACTCTTAGCCGCGGCTATTGTTGTCTTTTATGGTAAAACTTATTTTACTGAAATAAGTTTTTTAGGTCTTCATTTTAATTTTCCATATTATATTAATACTATTATCTCTGTTATTTATATTGTGGCAATCATTAATGCTATAAATTTAATTGATGGCTTAGATGGCCTCGCCGCGGGAATAAGTGCTATTTATTTTGCGACCATTGCTATTATTGCTTTTATTTTAAATAAAATTGGCGGTTTAGATATTATTCTATCGGTTATTATGTTAGGTTCTACTTTAGGTTTTTTAGGCCATAATTTCCCTCCGGCTAAAATATTCATGGGTGATACAGGTAGTTTATTTTTAGGCTTTATTATCGCGGTAATATCTCTTTTAGGTTTTAAAGTAACAACTATTACCTCTTTAGTAGTTCCACTTGTTATTTTAGCTATTCCTTTATATGATACCATTCTAGCGATTTTAAGAAGATTATTAAAAGGCGAGTCTATTGGTACTCCTGATAAAGAACATTTTCACCATCAACTTTTAAAAATGCATATGGGTCCTAAAAAGACAATTTTATTGATTTATTTTATTAATATTTTATTTTCTATTGTCTCTATTTTCTATGTTATAGGTGAACCTAAAGCAGCCATTATATTATATATTATTTTAATGCTTTTCTGGTTATATTTAGTTTTAAAAACAGATATTTTATTTCCTCACTCAAAGAATAAAAAAGAAAAAATTGACGGAAAATAAAGAGAATGCTATAATAAATTAAGAAAGTTATATAAAAAAGAGGTCGAATTATGCATAAAATTGCTGTTTTAATACCCGTATTTAATGAAGCTCAAACTATTGCTAAAGTTGTCAAAGATTATAAAAAAGAATTACCCGAGGCGGATATATATGTATATGATAATAATTCCACGGATAATTCCGCGGCTCTAGCAGAAGAAGCTGGCGCTATTGTAAGACATGAATATATGCAAGGAAAAGGTAATGTCATTCGTCGGATGTTTCGAGAAATAGAAGCCGACTGCTATTTAATGGTTGATGGTGACGATACATATCCCCCAACTAAGGCTAAAGAGATGTGCGATTTAATTTTAGATGGTAAAGCCGAAATGGTCGTTGGCGATAGATTATCTAGTACTTATTTTACCGAAAATAAACGAATGTTTCATAACTTTGGTAATGTTTTAGTTCGTTTTTTAGTAAATAAATTATTTAAAAGTAATGTTCGTGATATTATGACTGGCGAAAGAGCTTTTAGTAGATTATTTGTTAAATCTTTTCCTGTTATTTCAGGTGGCTTTGAAATTGAAACGGAAATGACTATTCATGCTTTAGATAAGAAAATGCGTCTTGAAAATGTTTTAATTGATTATCGAGACCGTCCAGCCGGAAGCGAATCTAAACTTAATACTATTAGTGATGGAATTAAAGTTTTAAAAACAATTGTCAAATTATTTAAACAATATCGTCCCTTTATATTCTTTAGTATTTTATCTTTAATAAGTTTAATAATTGGGGTTGGTTTCTTTATCCCGCCATTTATCGGCTATATAAAAACTGGTTTAGTTGCCAAATTCCCATCTTTAATCGCGGCTTCTTTCTTTGGAATTGTCGCTATTGAACTTTTTGTCGGAGGCGTAATATTGGAAAGTATGGCTCGCAAAGACCGTCAAAGTTTTGAATTACACTTAATCAACCTTGAAAATTCTAAAAAATAACATATGTTGCCTAAAAACAACATATTTTTTTATTTATTGCTCTTTAAATAATAGTTTAATAATGATACAATAAATATAGAGGTAAACATATGAAAATAATTGCAATTATAATTGGTAAAATTCTTCTATTTATAGGTAAGTTATTAAAAAGAGGTAGCTCTCTTCCTGGCAAAATAGCTTTAAAAATAGCTCCTAACCTTTTAGTTAAATTTAAATATCCTTTAAATCGTATTATAGTGACGGGTTCTTCAGGAAAAGGGGGAACATCTTCTTTAATTGCTCAAGTTTTAAGAGAGCAAGGCTTTAAGGTATGTCATAATACTAATGGCTCTAATCTTTCCTCGGGGTTAACGACCGCTTTAATTGCTCAAAGTTCTTTAACTGGTAAAATTAAAGCCGATTATTTAGTTTTAGAATTAGACGAACGCTATAATAAAGAGGTTTTAAAATATTTAAAACCTAATTATTTAGTATTAACTAATTTAACTAAAGACCAACCTCCAAGACAACATTATGTCGATATAGTTTTTGACGAATTAGCTAGTTGTATTCCTAAAGAAACAACAATTGTTACCTTAATGGATGAACCTTTATTAAGAGCTTTAGAAACTCCGGAACGTAAGATTATATATTTTACTTTAGCTAAAAATAAATATTCTAACCAAAAGCAAATATTTGAAAATTTAAATAATACTCTTTGTCCTAATTGCCAAGTTAAATTAGAATATGAATATTATAACTTTGAAACTTTAGGTAAATATAAATGCCCTAATTGTTCTTTTAAATATCTTCCTAAAGATGTTATTGCGACTGATTTAGATTTAGAAAAAGAAACTTTTAATATTGAAAAAGAAACTATTAAACTTGGTGGCGATACTCTTTATGAAGCTTATAATACTTTAGCTGCCTACACTTTATTAAAAGAATTAAATATTCCTAGATTAGCAAAGACGATTAATCAAATTCATTCTCAAAAAACCTTACCTTATTTTCAAAATAATGGTAAAACCTATCGTTACTTTAATTGTAAATCTGAAAACGCGACTACCTTTAATCATGCCTTATTTAAAATAAGCGAAACTAAAGAATTAAAAGATATTATTATTGGATGGAGTATTATAAGTAAAAGATACCCTCACACGGATGTCTCCTGGTTATATGATATTGAATTTGAATTATTAAATAATGTTCATAAAATTTATTTATGTGGCCCTAATAAAGAAGATTTAAAAACTCGTTTAATTCTTGCTGGTTTTAATGAAGAAATTTTAATTGTCAAAAATAATCTAACTGAATGTAAGCCAGATATTCTAAATAGTGAAGCTCCCTATGTCTTTTGCTTATCTCATTATGATTATCAAGACATCTTTAATAAAACATTTAAGGAGGAACAATAATGCTTAAAATCGCTCACTTATTCCCTGAAGAATTAGATTTATATGGGGAAAATGGTAATATTAAAGCTTTAACTTATTATTTAAAAAAAGAAAATATTCCCTATGAAATAATTAATATTGAACTTAATTCCCAACCTAACTTTAAAGAATATGACTTTGTTTACCTCGGGAGTGGTCGTAAAAAGAACTTACAAATCATCAAAAATATTCTAAAAGAATATAAACTAGAAATATTAGATTATATAACCAAAAATAAAATCTTTTTAGTCACTGGTAATGCTATTAGTATATTTGATTTTCTTGACCTTTACGAAATAGAAGAAACTACCTTTAAAGTTGGTAATGTTACCGCGACTACCTCTTTATGTAATGGTAAAATAAAAGCTTTTCAAAATACCGAATATTTAATTAAATCAACTAATAACTTATTATTTACATTAGAACAAGGTTTTGGCAATAATAATACTATGCTAGAGGGTTATCAAAAAAATAATTTTTATGCGACTACTTTAATTGGTCCCATTTTAGCTCGAAATAAAGAATTAACAAAATATTTTATTAATCTTTTAAAAGAAAATCTAAATTAACTTATTAAAAAAATAAGTTTTTTTATTTTAAATATTTTGGTTCGTTAGTTTTCCCAAGTAAATAATCCGCGGATATATTATATTTCTTACAAATAGTATAAAGAGTATGAGTTGCAATTAAAAATTCTCCTCTTTCATATTTCGAAATAATAGTATTTACAACATTTAAATTACTAGCTAACTCTTGTTGAGTTAATTTATTTTCTTTCCTAAATTCTTTTAATCTCATTCCTGCTTCTTTTATATCAACATCATAATTCATATTTTTATATTGTTTTATATTTGTAAAATTAAATATATAATCAATGGAAATTTTAAAATAAGAACCTACTTTAAGTAGGTGTTTAAGCGGCATAATATAATATTCTCTTTCATACTGTCCATAAACATCAACATTTAATCCAAGCATTAAAGAAATATTTCTTTTTTTAATGCCTTGTTCTTCTCTTATTTCTTCCAATCTTCTTCTGTAAATCATTTGCTAAATCACCTAAAATAATTCTCGCATAATAAATAAATTAAAATTAAAAACCGATAAAATATTAAAATTTTTATTGACTTTAAATATAGCAAATATTATAATTTAAATATAAGTTAGAAAATTTTAATATAGTTGATAAAGAATAGGAAGATAATATGAATAAGAAAGTATTTAATATTATAGTATTAATATTTACTTTAAGTATAATACTAACTTTAAGTTCTAAAAAAGAACTTAAAAATGTAGAAGAAATAAAAGTAAAAGAAGAAAGTAATAATATAATAGGAATATATATAAAACAAGAAGATAATACATATAAACAAAGTAATACAATTCCAGATAATTATACAATAATAAGTAATGAAAGTTATTGTATAGTAGGAGATAATAAAGATGTAAAAACATATGATATGTTTAGTTATGATATAAGTAGTAAAACATTAAGTGTATCAAACTTAACAAGTAAAGATACAAAGTGTTATTTATATTTTGAAGAATATAAAACGCCATCACAAGAAATGCTTGCTAAGTTGAAAATTCAGCCTAAAGGAACAATAGATAAATTTACGGGAACAGCCTGTGATGCAAATACAAATAATTCTACTCATAGCAGTAGCTCCTGTACAACAACAGATAGTGGAGTATATTCAGCAACAACAAGCGATGGAACAACATATTACTATCGTGGTACAGTAAATAATAATTGGGTAAAATTCGGAAATTATTGGTGGAGAATAATTAGAAT
>CANQYU010000011.1 GCA_947628145.1 uncultured Bacilli bacterium
ATTTTTTTCAACTCAATTTGTGCCTTTCAGAGGACTGAAAGGACGATAGAAAGGAATGTTAGTTAAATATGAAAAAAGAAAATAATGTAGTTTTAACGCCAGAAGGTTATTTAGAACTTGAGGCGGAATTAAATGATTTAAAATTAAATAAAAGACCTGAGGTTATTAATGCCTTAAAATATGCTCGTAGTTTAGGTGATTTATCAGAAAATGCCGATTATGATGCGGCTCGAAATGAACAAGCCCAACTAGAAAGTCGGATTAAAGAATTAGAGTACAAACTTGAACATTCCGAAATCATTGATAATAAAGATAAGCATGTAGCTAATGTTGGTTCAACAATTGTTATTGAATATGAACCTGGCGATGATGAAGAATATAAATTAGTTGGTTCTCTAGAAGCCGACCCCTTTAATAATAAAATCTCTAATGAATCTCCAATTGGTAAGGCTGTAATTGGTCATAAAGCTGGCGAAAAAGTTTCAGTTGAAAGCCCTAATGGTTCATATGAAGTTTTATTAAAGAGTGTATCATAATACTTGTAATTTAAAATTGAACGTGTTATAATACTAAAGACCCAAGAAAAACAATCCGCTTTAAATATTAAATGATTGTTGGTTAAATATATTGTAGAGAGGATGTAAGAAATGGCTAATTTAGTTGATAAAATCAATGAACGTCATATCAAAAAAGACATACCCGAATTTCGTGTTGGCGACACAGTACGTGTCGATGTATGGGTTAAAGAAGGCAAAAAGGAAAGAATTCAAGCTTTTGAAGGCTTAGTCGTGGCTAAAAAAGGTCATGGCGTTTCTGAAACTTTCTCTGTTCGTAAAAAATCGAGTGGAGTAGGAGTTACTCGTATTTTCCCAGTAAATGCCCCAACTATTGATAAAATAGTTGTTATGAAAAAAGGAAAAGTACGTCGTGCTAAACTTAACTTTATTAAAGATATGCGTAAAGAATATCGTGTTAAAGAAAGAAACTAATGGTTTCTTTTTTCTTGCACAAATTTCCTACCTATAATATAATAAATTTAGGGTTAGGTGATAAATAATGACTCACGTTCATACCAAAGAATATTTCTATCTTAATGAAGAAGAATTAGCTACTTTAAAGAAACTAGAAAATGTCGAACGATTAATTTCCGATTTATATACTAAAATCGAAAACTTGAGTGAAGAAGAACTAGCTCAAAATAAATTTGACCAGTTAGTCGCGTATTTAAAAGTTGTATTAAATTTAGAAGAAGCTCAGTTTAGACAAGCTAATTTAACCAATGAACTAGTATATAAATATATAGAATATACAAGTATTAAAAATGCTCTTGTAGAATTTAATGATATTGAAAGTGTTTTAGATGCTCGCTTTGAAAAAAGAATATATCGCCGATTAATTACTAATTTAATCGCATATAATCCAGCTAAAAAAGAGCTAGTTAAAGCCGAATTAGAGCCAGAAATAACTCAAGTTATCACGTCTTTAAATCTTCAAGATGGTAAAAACATTGAACCATTAAAAGACAATATTATTGCTTATCGAGAAGCTCTAAATAACGATATGTATTATATCTTTTTAGGCTATATAAAAACTATATTACCTTTAATAAATTCCGAAGAAAGTAAAGTTGCTTTAAATGCCACTTTCTATAATATGTTATTTATCTATCCTGAATTAGAAGCTCGATTATTAGAAACTAATTTTATTGTAAAAATACCTATTGAAAATTATCACCATCAAATAGAAACAATTCTTCCTATGAATGTTTATGAAGATTTACGAAATAGTCATTGTTATACCACGGCTTTATATTGGCTTATTTGTCTTTTAAATATTACTGATGCTGATTATAGTAATAATTATTATATTAATCGAGCCTATATTTATCAATGTTTTATTAAAAGTGCTTTAATTTTAACTAATCAAGAAACTCTTATCAAAATAGAAACTATTATAAATGATATCATTAAATCAGAAGAATTTAAAAAAGAATTTCCCCATAATAATATAAGTTCAACTTTAGCTTTAAATTTAGTTAATACTGTTATCGAAAAGCAAACTAATTTAAAAAAAGATTTATGTTAAATAATTCTTTTTTCTTGCATAAATATTGAAGAAACCCTAAAAAAGTGTTACTATTAAATAGATTAGGTGATGAAAATGAAATTTATAAAAAGCATTCTTCCGTATCTTATAATAATAATTGTTGTTGTTTTAATTAGAACCTTTTTAGTTACTCCTGTTCGTGTTAATGGGGAAAGTATGTATCCCACTTTAAATGGGGGAGAAATCATGATTTTAAATCGTTTAGGTAAAGTTAAACGTTATGATATTGTCGTTTTAAAACGGGATGGCGAAAAAGACGAATTAATTAAAAGAGTAATCGGCTTACCTGGTGAAAAAGTAGAAATAATGGATAATAAAATATATATTAATGACAAAGAAATTGCGGATAAATATGGATATGGTATAACATATAGTATTAATGCCATAACATTAGGTAATGACGAATATTTTGTTTTAGGTGATAATCGTTTAATCTCGGCTGATTCTCGTTTATTTGGCGCGGTTAAAAAAAGTGAAATTCAAGGAACCACTAATTATATAATGTATCCTTTTAAAAGTTTTGGTAAAGTAAAAACTAAATAAATGGCGATTTTATAAATCGTCATTAATTATATCTTTAAATTTTAATAAATAAAAATTATTAAAAAACTTGCCAAATTTATATTTAGAGGTATAAAATAGAAAAGGAAGCGATTAAAATGTCTAATTTTATTTGCAAAGTAGCAAGTAGAAATGAATTATTAAAAAGATGGGACTATCTAATTAAAATTCATCCCGAAAATAATAAATGGGTTGCATTTAAAAAAAATGCCCTTAAACGTTTTGACGAAAATAGTACTATTACCTATTTAGGCTTTTTAAATAATGAAATTATATGTGAAGCTACTGCTTATATTAAAAATTCCGCCTTTAATGGAGATATAAGCGAAACATCTGGTTTATTAAGTAAGCAAATGGCATATTTGGCCGCTTTTAGAACTAATAAAGAATATGAAGGGAAAGGCTATTTTAGCCAATTATATAAATTTCTTGAAAGTGATTTAAAGAAAAGAGGCTATAAAGAATTATCTTTAGGTGTCAATCCCGAATCTGTTAGAAATATGGAAATATATTTTCATATGGGCTTTAGGGAGTATATTAAAACAATAATTGAGCATGAAATAGTCGAGGAAAATTCCCCCAAGCTAAAAGAAATGGTAATACTTTTTTATAAAAAGAAAATATAAAGAGGAAGTGATAAAATGAACGAATATGCAACTAACATTAACTGGTATCCTGGTCATATGGAGAAAGCCAAACGGTTAATAATTAAAGAATATAAAAATATAGATGTAGTATACGAACTAGTTGATGCTCGTATCCCGCGTAGTTCCAAAATAAGTAACATTTATGATATGATTGGTAATAAGCCGAAAATTCTTATAATGACTAAAAAAGATTTAGCTGATAAAGTTATGTTAGAAAAATGGGTTAAATATTATGAAAATTTAGGCACAATTACTATTCCCGTTAATTTAAATGATGAAAATGATATTAAAAAAATAATTAATACTACGCATGAATTAATGGCTAAAAAACAAAATGAAAGATTAGAAAAAGGCTTAAATAAAAAAGAAATCCAAGTTTTAGTCGTAGGTATTCCTAACGTTGGCAAATCAACTTTAATTAATAAACTAGCAGGTCGAAAAGTGGCTAATGTTGGCAATAGTCCTGGTATTACTAAAAATTTATCTTGGCTTAAAACTGCTCATAATATAGTTTTATTAGATACTCCTGGAATATTATGGCCTAAATTAGAAAATGCCGAAATAGCCCGTAACTTAGCTGCTTTCTCGTCTATTAAATTAGAGGTTTTAGATGTTAATGAAATTGCTTGCCATATTTTAAATAAATTAAATAAATATTATCCCACTAAATTAGAAGAAAGATATAATATTACTCCTGCTTTAGAATTAGACTTTGAACAAATCTATGATTCTTTAGGTCGTAAAATGGGGGCTATCAAAAATAATGAGGTAGACTACGAACGAGTAAGTAAGCGCATCATAAATGATTTAAAAGACGAATATATAAAAGGAGTAGTATTTGATAATGAAATCTAATTTGCTTAAATATGAACAAGAACTATATAAAAATGGTTTAACTTTAATTGCCGGAGTAGACGAAGCGGGACGTGGCCCTTTATGTGGTCCAGTAGTCGCGGGCGCGGTTATTTTACCAGTAAACTATCATTTAGAGGGATTAAATGATTCTAAACAATTAAGTGAGAAAAAAAGAGAAGAATTTTATCAAATTTTACAAAAAGAAGCCGTCAGTATTGGGGTAGGGATTGTTGGCCCTAAAGAAATCGACGAAATAAATATTTTAGAAGCTTCTCGTAAAGCCATGTATATCGCTTTAAATAATTTAGATGTTACTCCTGAATATATTTTAAGTGATGCTATGAGTTTAAATGCTCTAGATATTCCCTCTAAACCCATTATTCATGGAGATGCTTTATCTTTATCAATCGCCGCGGCTAGTGTTATCGCGAAAGTAACTAGGGACCATATTATGTATGACTTAGCTAAAAAATATCCGCAATATAATTTTGAAAAACATAAAGGTTATCCCACTAAAGAACATATAAATTTAATTAAAAAGTATGGTATTATGGAAGAATATCGTTTATCATATAAACCAGTAAAAGAATTGTTGGAGGTTCAAAATGCACAAAATAATGAAATTATGGCAAAATAAATTTTTAAAAAATTTTTTAATTCTTTTTTTAAGTTTTTTCATATTAGAAATAGAATTTCGTTTAATATCTAATTTAACTTTATTTAGTTTTTCCTTACTAAGAATTACTTTAGGTATAAGTATTATTTCTTTAATTTTAGGTTTTATTATTTCCAAATTACCCAATTTAGCGGCTAAAATTATTAATTGTCTCCTTATTTTTATTGTTACAATTTATGGTATCGCGGAATTAGGATTTAAAAACTTTTTAGGAGTTTATGCTTCAGTTAGTACTAGCTCTCAAGCCGGGGCCGTTCTTTCCTATACTAAAGATTTTATTATGAGTTTTAAATGGTTTTATTATTTATTATTAATTCCTTTAGTTATATTATTAGTATATTATATATTTATTGATAAAAAAGTAACTTTTTCTTTACCAAAAAAAATTCGTAGTAAAAAAACTTATTTATATGCCTTTTTATATATATTTATTTTAAGTTTTCTAACCGCCAGTTTTATTTGTACTCTTAATTTTGATTTTATGCAAAATAAAACTCAAGTAGAAACTAGCTTAGCTTTATTTAAGAAACCAGATAATCCTAGTTTAGCTATTAATGATTTTGGTTTTATTAGTTTTGCTTTACTAGATATAAAAGAATATTTCCTACCGGGCGAAGCTACCTCAGTCTCCGTATCTTATGACCCTAATTTAATTCCTGCTGAAAAAGTAGAAGAAAAAGAATATACTCCTCATCTTACTTTAGATAATACTATTTGGAAAGATTTAATTTCTACCGAGACTAATAAAAATTATAATACTTTAAATAAATATTTTATCAGTAATGATTACACAGAGACTAATAATTATACTGGTTTATTTGAAGGTAAAAATCTTATTGTTATTATGGCTGAATCTGGCAGTAATCTCATGCTTAATGAAGAACTATATCCTAATATTTATAAATTATATAGTGAAGGTTGGTCTTGGAAAAATTATTATTCTCCTCGTAATACTTGTAGTACAGGTAATAATGAAATGAGTGGTTTAATATCTTTATATTCGATATATAATAATTGTACCGCTAATGTATATCGTAAAAATACCTATTTTGAAAGTATCTTTAACTTATTTAATGAAAAAGGCTATTACACAAATAGTATGCATAATAATTATGATGAATATTATTATCGCACCACTATTCATAAAAATATGGGTAGTAGTAAATTTTATAAAGTTCAAGATATGGATATCTACTATGGAACAACATATGGGGATTGGGCCAGTGATGTTGATTTAATGGAATTTTATTTAAAAACTTTAGACGAAAGAGATAGCACTATTCCATTTATGTCTTGGCTTACCACGGTCACAGCCCATCAACCATATTCTAATTCTAGTACTTTTAATGATAAATATTTAGCGGAAATGCCAAGTGAATATTCTAAGGATGTTCGCCGCTATATGTCTAAACTAAAAACCGTGGATGAAGCTATTGGTACTTTAATCGACGGCTTAGAAGCCAGAGACCTTCTTCAAGATACTGTTATTGTATTATACGCGGACCATTATCCTTATGCATTATCTAATAAAAATTTAAGTGCTGCTTATGGTTATGAAATAAACATTGATAATAATGCCGACCAAGTACCATTTATTATCTATAATCCATCTTTAACTAATAAAATCTATGAAGAGTATACTAGTTATATCGATATTACTCCTACTTTAGCTAATTTATTTAATTTAAATTATGATTCTCGGCTTTATATGGGACATGATATTTTAAGCGATTCGCTTTCCGACCTGGTTATATTCGCGGATGGTTCATGGAAAAATGAGTATGGTTTTTATAATGCTAGTACTAATTCTATTAATTACTATACATCAAAAGTGTATACTGGCGAAGAATTACTTGGCATAAATGAGTTAGTCAGTTTAAAATTAGATATGAGTAGTTTAGCGATTAAAAATAATTATTTTAACTATTTAAAAAATAAATTTGATAGTTATTCCACTTCTGAAAGTTAGAAAGGAAAATAAAAAATGAGTAATTTAGTCATAGTTGAATCACCAGCCAAAAGTAAAACTATTGAAAAATATTTAGGTAGTGATTATAAAGTTGTCTCTAGTAAAGGCCATATTCGTGATTTAGCCACCACTGGTAAATATGGTTTAGGAATTGATATTGAAAATAATTTTAAACCGAACTATATTGCCATTAAAGGTAAAAGTAAAGATATCGCGGCTTTGAAAAAATTAGCTAAAAGTGCGGATAAAGTTATATTAGCGACCGACCCCGACCGAGAAGGAGAAGCTATTTCTTGGCATTTATACGACGAATTAAAATTAAAAGATAGTGATTATGAAAGAGTAGTCTTTAATGAAATCACGAAAGATGTTGTTTTAAATTCTATTAAAAATCCTCGGAAAATTGATATGGATTTAGTTAAATCCCAAGAAACCCGAAGAATGCTTGATAGAATTATTGGTTTTCGTTTAAGTAAACTTATGCAACGTAAAACGGGAGGTAAAAGTGCCGGAAGAGTTCAAAGTGTTGCCTTAAAACTAATTGTTAATCGGGAAAGAGAAATTGAAGCTTTTGTCCCAGAAGAATATTGGACTATTGAGGCGGATTTTAAAGATTTTAAAGCTACATTAGAAAAAGAACATAATAAGAAAATTGAAATTCATACTGAAAGTGAAGCTAATAAAATTTTAGAAGCTTTAACTCTTTCTTTTAAAATAGCTAATGTTGAAGAAAAAGAACGTTTAAAAGCCCCCAAAGAACCATTTCGAACATCTACTTTACAACAAATGGCCGCGAATAAACTTAATTTTTCTTCTAGTAAAACTATGCAAATAGCTCAAAAGCTTTATGAAGGCATGAATATTGGCACAGAAACAGTTGGTTTAATAACTTATATGCGTACTGATTCTACTCGTATTAGTGATGTTTTTGTTAAAGATACTAAAAATTATATTTCTTCTAAATATGGTGACGAATATGTAGGTCGAGTAAAAAATGTTAAAGAACCTAAAAATGCTCAAGATGCTCATGAGGCTATTAGACCTACAAGTATTATGCGTACTCCTGAATCTCTTAAAGACTATTTAAGCACGGATGAATATAAATTATATCGTTTAATATATATTCGGAGTTTAGCTTATTTAATGAGTAGTGCTAAAACTTTAGCGACATCTGTCGAACTGGAAAATAATGGTTATCAGTTTAAAGCAACCGGAAGTGTTCTTAAATTTGATGGTTATTTAAAAGTATATAAAGAATATGAAGAAAACGAAGATACTATTTTACCTGACTTTAAAAATTATCATAGTGATGTCATAGTCGCGAGTACAATTGAAAAATTCCAACACTTTACTAAACCGGCCCCTCGTTATACCGAATCTAGTTTAATTAAAGAAATGGAAGCTTTAGGTATAGGTAGACCCAGTACTTATGCAACAATTATGAAAACTATTAAAGACCGCGGTTATGTTAAAACCGAAGCTCAAAAGTTTATTCCAACTGATATTGGTTTTGAAACTACGGATAAGCTTCAAGAATTCTTTAGTGATATCGTAAATGTTGAATATACTGCTAATATGGAGACGGAATTAGACCAAATCGCCGTTCATAAACTCGACAATATTCAAGTTTTAAATGATTTTTATACCCGCTTTGCTCCTTTAGTGGAGAAAGCCTTTAAAGAAATGGAAAAGAAATCTCCTGAAAAAACGGGGGAGACTTGTCCTCTTTGTGGTAATGAACTGGTCGTGCGAAGCGGTAAATTTGGCGAATTTGTGGCTTGTAGTAATTATCCTACTTGTAAATATATAAAAAAAGAGGAAAAAGAAATTACCTCTTATGGTAAATGTCCTAAATGTTCTCATGATATTGTTAAAAGAAGAACTAAAAAAGGTAAAATATTCTATGGATGTAGTAATTTCCCTAAATGTAACTACGCTACCTGGTATGAACCAACTAAAGAAATATGTCCTAATTGTAAGAACTTACTAGTTACTAAAAATAAACATATTGTTTGTGAAGAATGTGGCTATACTAAATAGCCACTTTTTCTTTGGCCTCTTGAGTTAAACTAATATTTGTGCTATATTAATACTATCTATTTCACTTGAGTTAAAAGGAGAAAGAAATGACAATTTTAAAAGTATCAAATTTATGTAAAAAAATTGGTAAAAAAGAAATCTTAAAAGATGTATCTTTTGAAATTAATGAGGGGGAAATTTTAGCTTTTATTGGTCCCAATGGAGCCGGTAAAACTACCACTATTAAATGTATTTTAGGTTTACAAAAAATGACTAGTGGAAATATTACTATAAATGGTTTTGATATTAGCAAAGACTTTGTTAAAGCTATCTCTAAAGTTGGCTGTATTGTGGAATCTCCAGATGTTTATATGTATTTAACTGGTCTTGAAAATATCCGTTTACAGGCGAGTCTTTATGATAATGTTACCGAAGAAGAAATAGAGCACGTGATTAAATTAGTCGGCTTAGATGCTCGTATTAATACTCAAGTAAGTAAATATTCTTTAGGCATGCGCCAAAGATTAGGTATTGCTATTTCTTTATTAAATAATCCTAATTTATTAATATTAGACGAACCTACCAATGGGTTAGACCCCGAAGGTATAAAATCTTTAAGAGAATTATTACTTAAATTATCTCGTCAAAAAATTGGTATTTTAATATCAAGTCATAATTTAAGTGAACTTGAAAGCTTTTGTAATAAAGTATGTATTATATCCGAGGGAAAAATTATTAAAGAAAGTAGTATTGAAACTATTAAACAAGTTAATGATTCTAAATATATAATTAAAGTTGACGACACCAAGAAAGTAGAAAAACTCTTAACTGAAAAAGATACTATTAAAGACTCTCAGTATTTTGAAGTCATTAAAGAAGAACAAGAAATAGCTCAATTTATTACTAAATTAGTTAAAAATGATATAAAAATATATGAGGTTCGAAAAGAGAATTTAACTTTAGAAGAAGCCTTTATCAATTTAGCCGGAGGTCAAAATGTTTAAATTAATTAAAACTGAATTTATTAAAATATTTAAGAAAAAAAGTTTTCTAGTTGTAAGTTTAATATTTATTCTTTATTGTTTATTTACTAATCTTATTTATTTAAGTATTAATTCTGGCACTCTAAATGACCCTGCCTTAGATATTCAAGAATTAGAAATCGAAAATAATAAATTAAATTTATCTAATCCGGATGATTTAAATCAATATGTTTCTAATTTAACTACTATTGCTCTTACTAAATATACCGAAAAATATTCTCATAATACTCAAAAATATTTAATTGAGCATTATTTAAAACCGGTAATATCTAACTATTATGAAACTAAATATATAACTAAAGAAACTAAAAATTTAGCTAATATTGAAGAAGAAATAACTAAAATAGAAAATTTAATTGCTAAAGAAAACTGGGAATATTTCACTAATGAAAATATTAGCCATTATCAAAAAGAATTACAAAAAGAGCTTTCCTTACCCGTTAAATCTCGGTATGAAACATTATTAAAAATTGCCGAATATCGTCTTCAAAATAATATTCCTTATGACGAAACTCATTATTTACATAATGCTTTAAACGATATTGCTACCGATATAACCGAGTATTATAACTTAAAATATCAAGAAAATTTAACTAAAGAAGAACAAGCTCGTTATACTTATATTACTAAAGAGCTCCAAATAAATAAATATATTATTGAACATAAAGCTGATATTCATAATAATTCTAATTTAAGAGCTATTTTAAAGAATTTTGCTCAAGAATTTGATTTATTTATTTTAATTTATGTTATCATGCTTAGTGGTTCAATTGTTAGTGAAGAATTTAATAAAGGTACCATTAAATTCCTTTTAACCAAGCCCTATAAAAGAAGCACTATTTTAACTAGTAAACTTTTAACTGTTTTACTAGCTATACCTTTAATAGTTCTGTTCATGCTTATTATAGAGCTTATTATTGGTGGTTTAATATTTGGCTTTAGTTCTCTTAGTGTTCCAGTCGTAATCTATAATGCTGGCCATATAATCACTTATAATATCTTTACTTATACAGGCTTATCTTTATTAAGTAATATTCCTATTTATTTAATCTTAGGCACTATTGCTTTTGCTATAAGTACTATTATGGCTTCTACTAGTGCGGCCATTACAATATCTTTCCTTGTTTATCTTATTGGTAATGTTATAGCTAATTTAGCCCAAGTATATAAATTTAAAATCTTTAAATACTTAGTCTTTTTACACTGGGATTTCTCATATCTTGTTACTAAAGGAACAAATCCTTTTGGTTTTAAACCTTTAACCTCTATAATCGTCGTGGGTATTTATCTTCTTTTCTTCTTATGTTTAACTTATATCTATTTTCAGAAAAAAGATGTAAAAAATGTTTAAATTGCGTTATAATAATTTTAGGTAGTGAAATTTTATGAAGTATAGTTTTAAAAAGGGCAAAATAATTATTTGGCTTGTTATAATTTTTAGTATAGTTGTTCTTACCTGCTTAACTATTCCTTATTTCTTTTTAAAAAATAGGGAACCAGAGACTGATATTCCTTTAACTCCTAATATTGAAGCCATCGTGGAGGAAATCAAAGCTTCCCAAAGTGCTCCTTTAGTTTATGAATCTACTAAATTAAAGGGCATAGTAAGTTTAGTTTATGAAGAAAATGCACGTTATAAAAGTTTTATCATTGATACTAAAACTGGTCAAGAAATAGAATTTCCATCTTTAATTAAAACGGAACAACAAGAAGCTTTTCATAATAAAGAAATTGAATTATTAAATTTAAAATATCCTGAATTTATTGTTAATACCATTATAAATAATAATCCGACTCGTTTTTATTATGTCAAAGATAATGAAATTATTATTTATTATTATGATTTAGAATTACCATATAATATGACTGAACAAATATCTTTAAAAATAAATTATAATGAAATTAAAAATATGCTTTTATATACTCCCATATATGATTTAGAATATCAGAATGAAAATGCTTATGATTTTTCTTCTAATAAAAAAAGTGTAGCTTTAACTTTTGATGATGGACCTACTAAAAAATATAACCATTATTTTCTTGAAGCTCTTGCTCGTAATAAAGCTCATGCGACTTTCTTTATGGTCGGAAACATGATGCAAGGCTGCCCGGAATGTGTTAAAAATACTTATGATTCAGGAAATGAAATTGGTTCTCATTCCTATGAACATATGAATTTAAAAACTCATAGTATTGCTAGCTTCCAAACTAGTTTACAAAAAGTTGAAGATATTTATACTGCTCTAACTGGCGCTCAAATTAAATTAGTAAGACCTCCTTATGGAGCTTATAATAAAACTAATTTAGAAAATATTAATACTCCTTTAATTTTATGGAATTTAGATACCGAAGATTGGCGTTATCATGATGTCAACCATATTGTCGAATATATTAAAAATAATGTATCTGACGGCTCTATAATCTTAATGCATGAATTATACGAAACTAGCTATCAAGCTTTAGACGAAATATTACCTTGGCTATATGCTAATGGGTATAATGTTGTAAGTATTTCAGAATTAGCTAAATTAAAAAATAAACCTTTAGAAGCTAATCATGCTTATTATAATTTTAAATAAATCCAATATCTTCATCCGGACCACCTCGGTTAATCTCCCCAATTAAAGCTAAAGCTCCTCCGACTAAAAATAGAAGTGCTGAAATAAGTCCAATATGGACATTAAGTACTTCTTTTCTTGTGGCCTCTTTTTTTAAAGTTGCTATATCTTCATAATTAATTAAAACAAAATATAAATAAATAAAAAAAGCCACACTAAATATTGTAATATTAAGTACTTTAAATTTCTTTTGTTGGGAACTATTTCCTGTAAGTAGATAATTTCTTTCATAATTATTTGACATTAATGCCCCAATAACAATAAAAAAATATATCAACCATATTAAATCTTCGTCTTTAAGTCTTTTTAATTTAACCCCAATGCTCATACTAAATTATATTGCTAAATTTAGATATTTATGTTAGAATAACAGCCAAAATGAGAAGAGGGAATATATGACTTATGAAGAGCAATACAAGTTATTAGAATATTTAAAAAATAATAATATTCCTATGACTAATAAAATAATTAAATTTATCAAGAAAAGAGAAAATATAAGTGAACAAGAATATCCTATATTTAAATATCCTTTTAAAGTTATTTGTTTTTATTTTCATAATCGTAATATGGCTATTTTTAATGAACTTTTAAAACCTGAGACTAAACTTTTAGAGCCAGCTCTAATTATTAAAAAATGTTCCGAATTATTAAAAAATGAAGAAATACCTTTTGAGCTTCCTAAAAAAAATTTAAGTAATGCTGAGGATTTTAAAACCGCGACTTTATTAGAAGAAAATAATATGGAAGCAATCCCAAAATTAGCTTTGGCTTATTTTGAACAAAAAAATTATGAGAAAGCTTCATTATATTTTACTAAATTAAAATTAAGGGAAAATAATGATTTCATAGTCCCTTATTATTTATTATTATGTTATAGTTATATGTTAGATGAACCTCATTTTAAATTAATTTATAATGATTTTTTCGCAAATTTACCTGAAACTTTAGATGCTAAATATTTATGTTTATTAAAAGATACTATAATTTTTTTAATTAATAAGAATGCTTCCTTTATGGCCAAAAGTTTACTTACTCTTTTAAATTTTTATTCTAAAACTCCAGACTATATTCTTAAATGTATGCTTCTAGCGGAAAGAAATGCCAATTATGAATTAGCGAGCTTTCTTTCTTTAACATTAAATGAACTTTCTTCTAAAAATTTTCCTATCTCTCAATTTTTTCATGATATATCTTTAATACCCTCTTTAGAAGTAAATGCTGGCCAAGAATTATTAATATATGAATTAATTAATACTAAAAATGATTTTTATCCTCTTTTAAGAGAATATAATTTATCTAAGGAAGAAAAATTAGTCGCTTTATTAATAGCTATTAAAGAATTACGTAAGCAAAATAAAATGAAGAAATCGTTTTTACTTTTAACTCTTTATTGCCATTTAAAAGAAGAAGAGCTTATAAATAAAGAAGAGGAAACTTTAAATTTAAGTTAATTAATTTTTTTATTTAAAAATAAATAGTTATATATTGACAAGTGCTTAGCATAATATTATAATGGTATTAGCACTAAGGAATAGACAGTGCTAATAAAGGTGATGACATGGACGAAAGACAGAAAAACATCTTAAAAGAAATAGTCGAAGGCTATATCAAAGAAGCAAGACCTATTGGTTCTAAACATCTATGTACTAAATTTAATTGTTCTAGTGCCACCATCCGTAATGAAATGGCGGCCTTAGAAAAACTGGGTTTATTAGAAAAAAATCATATTTCTAGTGGACGTATTCCCAGTGAAGCAGGTTATAAATATTATGTTGAAAACTTAATGCAACCGAAAGAATTAACTGGCGAAGATATGTTAAAACTCCAAACTATTTTTTCTAATAAAAATTTAGTCGTGAGTGAAGCCATTGAGCAATGTTTAGAAATCATTAGTGATATTACTAATTATACCAGTATTTCGCTTGGTAAAGCTTCTAATGAAAACTTTTTAAGACAAATATCAATCATTCCTCTAGACGAGGAACATCTTGTCGCATTAGTTTGTACTGATAAAGGCATAGTTAAAAATAAACAGTTTACTATTTCCAAAAATATCAATATTGCCGAAGTAATAAAAACCAGTGAATTAATAAATAAAATGTTAATCGGTACTCCGATTTCTAAACTGGCAGAAAGATTAGAATATGAGGTTAAACCTGTTATTTCTAAACAAATAAAGCAATATGAAACTATTTATGATATTTTTTATAAAGCCTTTAATGATTTTATTAGTTCTAAAGAAAACTTTCATGTTGTCGGTAAAACTAAAATGTTAGAACAACCAGAATATAATGATACTAACGAAATTAGAAGATTAATTACTAAATTAGAAGATGAAAACGAAATCAAAAAAATTGAAAAAAATAATGATGACAAAGCTCTAAGTATTTATATTGGCAAAGAAACGGAATTTGACGATAATGTAACTGTTATTAAAACTAATTATGCCGTTGGTGGTCAAAAAGGAACTATTGCCATTGTCGGTCCTAAGCGAATGGAATATGATAAAGTCGTCGGTCTCCTTAATACTTTAAATAAATGGTTAGAAGAAAAAGGTGAATAAATTGGAAGAAAAAAAAGAAAAGCTTCAAAATGAAAATGAAGAACAAAAACAAACGGAACCCGAAATAAAAGAAAACAAAAAAGAAAAAAAGAAAAAATGCACGGCCGAAAAAGATGCGCTTATTAAAGCAAATTTAGAATTAAAAGAAAAAGTATTAAGAATTACGGCCGAAATGCAAAATATGAAAAAAAGGTATGATTTAGATTTAGCCAACTTTTATAAATATGAAGGCTTTAATTTAATTTCCGAGCTTTTACCTATAATAGATAATTTCGAAAGAGCTATGAATATTAAAATTGAGGGAGCCGAAAAATATTTATCTGGTTTTAAAATGATATATACCAATTTAATAGATATTTTAAAATCTAAAGGTATTACCGAAATAGAGGTTTTAAATAAACCCTTTGACCCCAATATTATGCATGCTGTAATGACTGAAGAGAATAAAGAAAAAGAAAATAATATTGTTCTTGAATGTATGCAAAAGGGTTATATGTATAATGATAAATTAATTAGACCAGCCATGGTCAAAGTAAATGAAAGGAATGATTAAAAATGGCAAAAATAATAGGTATAGATTTAGGTACAACCAATAGTTGTGTGGCTGTCCTAGAGGGTGGGGAACCAAAAGTTATCCCTAATAGTGAAGGAGCTAGAACTACTCCCTCCGTTGTAGCCTTTAAAGGCGACGAAGAAATGGTTGGGCAAATTGCTCGTAACCAAGCCGTAACTAATGCTAAAAATACTATTTCTTCTATAAAAAGAAAAATGGGTACTAGTGAAAAAGTCGAAGCTAATGGTAAAAAATATACTCCTGAAGAAATTAGTGCTAAAATATTAGCTAAATTAAAGAAAGATGCTGAAAGTTATTTAGGTGAAAAAGTAACTAAAGCGGTTATTACTGTTCCTGCTTATTTCAATGATGCGGAAAGACAAGCTACTAAAAATGCTGGTAAAATTGCCGGTTTAGATGTAGAAAGAATCATTAATGAACCAACTGCCGCGGCTTTAGCTTATGGTTTAGATAAACAAGATAAGCTTCAAACTATTTTAGTTTATGACTTAGGTGGCGGAACATTCGATGTATCTATCCTTGAACTTGGTGATGGTGTCTTTGAGGTAAAAGCTACTGCCGGAAATAACCGTTTAGGTGGTGACGATTTTGATAAAAGAATTATGGACTACCTAGTTTCCGAATTTAAAAAAGAAAATGGGATTGATTTATCAAATGATAAAATGGCTATGCAAAGAATTAAAGATGCAGCCGAAAAAGCTAAAAAAGATTTATCAGGTATGACCAATGCTTCTATTAGTTTACCATTTATTGCTCAAAACGATGATGGACCTCTTCATTTTGAAACCACTTTATCTAAAGCTAAATTTGAAGATTTAAACCGTGATTTATTTGATTCTACTCTTGAACCAGTTCATAAAGCTTTAAAAGATGCTAAATTAACTGCCAAAGATATTGATAAAGTTATTTTAGTTGGTGGTTCAACTCGTATTCCTTATATTCAAGAATTAGTTAAAAAAGAACTAGGTCAAGAACCTAATAAGAGTGTTAACCCTGACGAAGTAGTCGCTATGGGTGCCGCTATTCAAGGTGGAGTTTTAACTGGCGAAGTTGAAGATATTGTTTTACTAGATGTTACACCACTTTCTTTAGGACTTGAAACTTTAGGAAATGTTATGACTGTTTTAATTCCAAGAAATACTACTATTCCAACTAGTAAATCTCAAGTATTCTCAACCGCTGCCGATAATCAACCAGCCGTGGATATCCATGTTTTACAAGGTGAAAGACCCATGGCCGCCGATAATAAAACTTTAGGCAATTTCCAACTTACCAATATTCCACCAGCACCTCGTGGTGTTCCTCAAATTGAGGTTAAATTTGATATTGATGCTAATGGTATAGTTAATGTTACTGCTAAAGATTTAGGAACTAATAAAGAACAATCAATTACTATTACATCTTCAACTAATTTAACTGATGAAGAAATTGATAAGATGATGAAAGAAGCCGAAGCTAATAAAGAAGCGGACGAAAAGAGAAAAGCCGAAGCTGAGGTCCGTAATGAAGCTGATAGTATGTTATTCTCTACTGAAAAAGCTTTAAAAGATTTAGGCGACAAAGTTGACGAAAAATCTAAAGCCGAAGCTGAAGAAAAAATGGCTACTCTTAAAAAAGCTTTAGAGGGTAATGATTTAGACGAAATTAAAAAAGCAACCGAAAGTTTAAATGAGGTTGCCATGAGCCTTGCTACTAAAGTTTATGAACAAGCGGCTAAAAATCATGAAACAAGCGAAACCTCAACTGAAGAAACTAAAGAAAACAAAGCCAATGACGATGTCGAAGAAGCTAATTATGAAGAAAAATAAAATTAAGTTCTAGTTACCTAGAACTTAATCTTATGGAAAGGAAAGAATATGGGAAAGCCAAGAAAAGACTACCAAGAAACACTTAAATGGAATGTTAAAGATTTATATAACACTCCCGCCGATTATGAAAAAGAATACCAAGAATTAGAGCAAGAGCTCTCAAATTATTCTAAATATCAAGGGCATATTTTAGATAATGCCAAAACTTTATATGAATTATTAGCTTTTGATACCGAGTATAATAAAAGACTTGAAAGAATATATATTTATGCTCATCTTCAAAATGACCAAGATATAACTGTTCCAGCTTTTCAAGCTCTTTTTGGTAAAACTTATAATTTATATGAAAAATATGTTGCCACAACATCTTTTATTTCTCCTGAAATCTTAAAAAATGATTATAATATAATTGAAAAATATCTTAAAGAAGAACCCCGTCTTCAAGAATATGAACGGAGTCTAAAAGAATTATTTAAATATCAAAAATATACTTTAAGTGCTAAAGAAGAGAATATCTTATCTAATATGGTTAGTGTCTTCAAAACTCCTGACGATGTCTATTCTCTTTTAACAGATGCGGATTTAAAGTTTGGTAAAATTAAAAATGAAGAGGGTAAGCTCGAAGAATTAACCGAAAAAAGCTATCGTAAGTTTATTGAATCTCCCGACCGTTCTGTTCGTAAGCATGCTTTAACTAAACTTTTAGGAACTTATGGTAATTTTAAAAATACTTATGCTTCTCTTTTAATGGCTGAGGTAAGAAATAGTAATAAAATTGCTAGTATTAGAGGGTATAATAGTTCTTTAGAAGCCGCTTTATATCAAAATTATATTCCTACCGAAATATATACTAATTTAATAGATACTGTTAAAAAAAATATTGCCCCTTTATCTAAATTTTGGCAAATTAAAAAAAGTATGCTTAAAGTAAATACTCTTCATTTATATGATACTTATGCGCCTACAACTAAAGAAATAGAACATAAATATACCATTAATGAAGCTAAAAATCTTTTATTAGAAGCTTTAGCTGTATTAGGCCCCGATTATATTACTAATTTAAAAAAAGCCTTTACGGAACGTTGGGTCGATTTTTGTCCTAATGATGGTAAAAGAAATGGAGCTTATTGTACTAATTGTTATAGTGTTCACCCTTATGTTCTTTTAAGTTTTGATGGCTCTTTAAATAATGTATCAACTCTTGCTCATGAATTAGGTCATGCTATGCATTATTATTATGCTAGTCATAATCAAACTTATCAAGATTATAGTTATTCTATTTTTGTCGCCGAGGTAGCCAGCCAAGTAAATCAAATATTATTAAGTAAATATTTAATTGCTCATACTACTAATAAAGAAGAGAAAAAATATTTAATTGACGATTTAATCGGAGATTTTAAATCTACTATTTATCGTCAAACCATGTTCGCGGAATTTGAAAAAATAATTCATGAAAAAGATGCTGAAGGCAATGTTTTAACTTATGAAGATTTATGTAATATTTATTATAATTTAAATAAAGAATACTTTGGTAAAAACATTGTCATTGACGATATTATTAAATATGAATGGGAAAGAATACCCCATTTCTATATGAATTTTTATGTTTATCAATACGCTACCGCGTATGCCGCGGCTATTAAAATTGCTATGGCTATTTTAAATAAAAGTCCTAAGGCGACAGAAAACTATATAGAATTTTTAAAATTAGGCTGTACTAAAACTCCAATTGAATCTTTAAAAGTTGCCGGTGTAGATATGACTAATAAAACTACCTTAGAAGAAGCTTTTACTTACTTTAATGATTTAGTTGACGAATTAAATAGCTTAAAATAGAGGTGAAATTATGAATAAAAAAGATTATTATGAGGTTTTAGGGGTTTCCAAAAATGCCACCGATGAAGAAATAAAAAGAGCATTTCGTAAACTAGCTAAGGAATACCATCCAGACAATAAGCAAACTGGTAATGAAGAAAAATTTAAAGAGGTGGGGGAAGCTTATGCTATATTATCTGACCCTGCTAAAAGAAAACAATATGACCAATTTGGCCATCAAGCTTTCACTAATGGCGGAAATGGCTTTAGTGGCTTCAATGCTGAAGATATTGATTTAGGCGATATATTTAGTGAATTTTTTGGTAGTTCCTTTGGCGGCTTTGGGGGAGGCTTTAATTTTGGCGGTAATAATCGTAGCTCTTCCAAAAGACCTCGTAAAGGGGAAGATAGCCTCGTAGTTATAAATTTAAGTTTTGAAGAAGCGGCTTTTGGCTGTAAAAAAACTATTAATTTAGATTTAAATAGTGTTTGTGAAAAATGCCATGGGGCCGGTGGTTTTAATGAAAGTACTTGCCCAGAATGTGGGGGAACTGGTCGTATAATCAGTGAGCAACGTTCTTTATTTGGAGTTTTTCAAACCCAAACTAGTTGTACAAGATGTGGCGGAGCTGGCCATATTTTTAAAGAAGAATGTTCAAAATGTGGCGGAACCGGTAATGTTAAAGCTAAGAAAAACATCGAGGTTACAATTCCTGAAGGTGTAGATACTGGTTATCAGTTAAGAATTAGTGGTAAAGGTTCTGCTGGTCAAAATGGTGGTCCTAATGGCGATATTTATTTAGAGTTTAAAGTAGCCTCTCATGAAATATTTATGAGAGAAGAAGAAGACATATATTTACATGTACCCCTAACTATTCCAGAAGCTATTCTTGGTTGTAAAAAAGAAATCCCAACTTTAACTGGTAATGTTATTCTTGAAATAAAACCCGGTACTCAAGCTAATGAAAAAGTTAAATTAAAAGGTAAAGGTCTTAAAAAAATTAATGCTATTGGTCGGGGTAATATGTATGTTATTTTTGATGTCATTGTTCCAACTAGATTGTCAAGTGCTCAAAAACGTTTAATTAAAGACTTAAATGAGACAACTCTCGATGACGAACCGGCTTTCAAAACTTTTAAGAAATATTTATAAGCATCAAAAATTGATGCTTTTTTTGTAAATTTAATGTTAATAAATTGACAATTAATGGAAATGTTTATATACTTAAAATATAAAGGGGCTTGCTTATGCGAAAGAGATATAAACGAATATTATATTTTATAGGTATATTAATTATCGGATGTGTACTTTTAGGTGTAACCGCACTTTTTTATGACCGCATGACTGGCCCTAGTACTGAGGTCGAAGTAATTGGCGAATTATCCGTAAATTATATTAATGGTCATACGGTAAGTGCTGGAACTTATGAATTTTCTATCACTAATAATGGCTCTAATGATTTATATTATGAAATTCTTCTTACTAATTTAAAAAATTATACACCTGAAGCTCAATATAGTTTGTATAGTACCGAGGCTAATTTAAATATTATTGATACTAAATTAGATAATAATACTAATATATTAGCTAGTAATATCTTAATTCCTATGGGAACTACTCAAAACTTTAAAATTAAATTTAGTAGTCCTGAAGAAACAACTTTTTCTTTAAAAATTAATAAAACTATTGATTCAAAAGAATACTTTTATATGACATTATTAAATAATAATCCTATTAATGAAGAAACTTTAACTAAAGTGGGGGAAGAACCGGCTTTAAGTTATGAGGGTTTAATCAAAGATTATGATGATTTAGGTCAAACTTATTATTTCCGGGGGAATATTACCAATAACTATGTTAAATTTGCTGATACTTTATGGCGTATTGTTCGCATAAATGGTGATGGTACAGTTAAATTAGTTTTAAATAGTTCAACTGGGGTTTTAACTAGTTATAATGAAACTATGGAAAATTACGAAGATTATGGTAATACTAATTTAGCTAAAGCTTTAGATACTTATTATGAAACTTATTTACAAAGTTATGATAATTATATTACTGCCGAAAAATATTGTATTGCTCCCATCAGTAGTGGTGAAACCACTAAAATTTATAATGCTTATAATCGTTTAGCTACTGATAAAATACCTACTTTTAATTGTTTAGGTACAACATATAATAATAAAATTGGTCTTTTAACCGCGGATGAAATTGTTTTTGCGGGAGCAACCACAAGTCATGATAATAAAAATTATTATTTATATAATAGTGATATTAAAGATATTTGGTGGACTGCTACTTTAGCTCAAGCTAACTCTACGGAATTTTATCCTTTTGCTTTTTCGACCACGGGACGTTTAATTTCTAATACATCAGGGTTATTAAATCGGGAATTAAGACCTACTATAAGTTTAAATCGCAAAGTAACAGTGACCGGCGAAGGGACAGTTGATAATCCTTATATTCCATCTATCGACTAGTAAATGTAAAATGATGTAAGTTAAATGTAAATATAATTTTAAGGCTTTTCACTAAGCCAATTTTCTGTTAAAATAAAGGTGTGGTGGTATTAATGGACATATTGAATGACACAATTAATTTTCTTAAAACATTATCCTTTGTTGATGTCGTATTTTTCGCTGCCGTATTAGTTTTAATGTTATTAATAATTACTTTAATATATTTCTTAAATGAAAATAAAACTAGCCAAAATACTAATGAAATTAGTAACCAACCTGAGCTTCCTCTTCAACCCGAAAATGCTATTGACGATTTAAAAGCTATAACTGCAGCTTTAGAAAATGCGGAACCTAGCACTATTAATTTAAATGATTATGAGGAAGAACAAGAAGAACGAGCTATAATCAGTTATGAAGAATTATTAAAACATAAAAATGATTTTGCTCTTAATTATTCCGAAGAGGAAAGCATCGGCGACGATTTAACTATTAAGAAAGTTGATTTAGATAATCTTGTTAATAAAGAAATAACTATTAAACCCGAACTTAATGTTACAGTAATATCTTATGAAAAAGAAGAAGCTTTTTTAGAAGCTTTAAAAACTTTACAACAAAAACTTAATTAATTAAACCAAGGGGGCTTTAAAAATGAAATTTAATATAATAACTTTAGGCTGCAAAGTTAATGCTTATGAAAGTGAATATATAAAGGAAACTTTAATTAAGAATAATTATATTTTAAGTACTACTGAACCCGATATAATTATTATTAATACTTGTAGTGTTACCAATACCGCGGCCCAAAAATCCTTAAAAATTGTTAGACATACTATTCGGGAAAACCCTAATAGTGTTTTAGTCGTGTGTGGTTGTAGTGTTCAAAATGAACCAGAGAAATATCAAGATTTAGGCGTAAATATTCTTTTAGGTAATCGTAAAAAAAGTAATATAGTTGAAATCTTAGATAATTATTTTAAAACCCATCAAAATTATTCTTATTTAACTAATAATCGTACTTTAGATTTTGAAGATATGAGCTTAACTAAATTTACAACTCATACTCGAGCTTTCATTAAAATTCAAGATGGCTGTGATAATTTCTGTTCTTATTGTATTATTCCTTATGTTCGTGGCTCTATTCGTAGTAAAAATTTTTCTAATGTTATGAGTGAAGCTCAAGAATTAGTTAAAAATGGTCACAAAGAAATTGTCTTAACCGGTATTCATACAGGTTCTTATAATAGCGATGGACATAATCTAAGTTCTCTTATCCTCGAACTAGCTAAAATAGAAAATCTAGCCCGTATTAGAATATCCAGTATTGAAATTACCGAATTAAATTCTGATTTTATGGAGGTTTTAAAAACTTGCCCTAAAGTTTGTTCTCACCTCCATATTCCTCTTCAAAGTGGTAGTGAAGCTATTTTAAAAAGAATGAATCGTAAATATGACAAAGCTTACTTTTTAGCTAAAATAAAAGAAATAAGAGCTATTCGCCCTAATATTGCTATTACAACTGATATTATAGTTGGTCATCCTTATGAAACTGAAGAGGACTTTAAAGAATGTTTAGCTTTTGCTCAAGAAATTAATTTTGCGAAAATTCATGTTTTCCCTTATTCAATGCGTACAGGTACGGCGGCGGCCAAAATGCCTCAAGTAGCGCCCGAAATAAAAAAGAGAAGAGCCCATGAACTAATTAGTTTATCTAATGAATTAGAACAAAATTATAATGCTCAATTTTTAGGACAAAAGGTCGAGGTTTTAACTGAAAGTAACGAAAAAAATTATACAGTGGGCCATACTAGTAATTATCTTAAAGTTTATTTACCCGGGGATTATTTATTAAATACTTTTTATCAAGTAAAAATAACTAAAATTACTAATAATGAATTAATAGGTGAGGTAATAGCTTGCCAGGAAACCGAAATCAGTTTATAATATAATAGGTGAAACTATGGAAGAGAAATATTTAAGCAATAAAGATATAAGTTTATTATTAAAAGAAAGTCGTAAATTAGCCTTAGGGGAAATGGCTTTTGGTGAAATCTTTGATTATGTCGCCGAAGCATCTGGTAAAAAGCCGAAAGTTATTGCTAATTTTACTCCTAAAGCTAACTTTGAAGAACCTTTATCATTTAAAACTAGTTATGAAACCGGTTCTAATTCTTATGCTTTAACAGGAAAAATATATCCCAAAGCTTTTAAAAAGACTGCTCCTTATCATTTAAAAAAATATACTCTTCCCGAAATATTTACTAAATTATATGAAAAAATAAAATTAGCTATTTTAAATCAAAATGAACCTTTACAACTTTATGTTGATGCCGCCGGCCGAATCTTTCTTCTTGGCGAATTAGGAAGCATTTATTATTTAAATAGTACGAAAAATGCTTGCATTAATATTTATGGAGAATATTGCGAATTAATTAAAAAAGAAGATGGTTATTATTTTGAAGTTCATCCTGAAATAAAAGTACCTAATTTTGATTATTTATATATTACGAAAAAAAGAAAATTAGAAAGCGGCGAAAAGGAAGAGGAATTATCTAACCCTTATGTTACCGATATTATTCCCTATTTAGATGGAGGGCCACGTCGTTAAAGGAGTTTTACATGAATTACATCAAAGGTAAAGTTCGAAATATTATTTATCAAAATAAAGAAAGCGGCTTTGTTGTCGCTGTTTTTCGCGTTAAAGAAACTAATATTTCTAAGATGGAAGATTATATAAATAAAACTGTCACTATTACTGGAACCTTTTTATCTTTAAATACCGAAGAAAATTATATTTTATATGGTGAACCGGCGACCCATGAACGCTTTGGTTTTCAATATAAAGTTGCTAGTTATGAAAAAGAAAAACCTACCACCGAAAATGCTGTTCAAGAATTTTTAACTAGTTCTTTAATTAAAGGATGTGGGGCGAAAACCGCGGCTAAAATCGTTGAAACTTTAGGAATCGATGCTATAACAAAAATTAAAGAAAGTCCCGATATTTTATTAACTGTGCCTGGAATTACTATCGCTAAAGCAACTACTATTCGTAACTCCATTTTAGAATATTCGGCTTCTGAGACTATTTTAATTAAATTAAAAGAATTAGGTTTTTCTATACCCGAGGCTACTAAAATATATAAAAAATATCAAGATAGCACTAAATATATTATTGAAGCTGATTTATATGTTTTAACTGAAATATTAGATTTTCCTAAAATTGATAATATTTTTCTTAAAAATAATCCTGAGACTGCTCCAGTAAGACTTAAAGCTTGTACTCTTGAAGCAATGCGCCGCTTAAGTGCCCGTAATGGCGATACTTATTATTATCAAGAAGAAATTAAAGATAGTTTAAATAAAGAATTTAATCTTATTTTAGACACTGCTACTTTTGACGAAATAATCTATACTTTAGAAACTGAAAATAAAGTTGTAGTAGTAAATAATTTATATTATTTAACGGAGTTTTACGAAGCTGAAGAAAGTATAGTAAATAATTTATATGATTTACAAAATGATAAAGCCAGTCCTATTTATGATTTTGAAACAGAAATAGCTAAATTAGAACAAGAATTAAATGTTACTTATAATGTAGACCAACAAAAAGCTATTCGTAAAGCTTTAGAAAATAAAATAACTATTATTTCTGGTGGCCCTGGAACTGGTAAAACAACTATTATTAATGCAATTGTTAAGTTATATATTAAGTTGCATAAATATTCGCCATTAGAAGCTTTAGGTAATATTGCTCTTATTGCTCCGACTGGTCGAGCTAGTAAAAAAATGAGTATGTCAACTAATATGCCAGCCATGACTATCCATCGTTACTTAAAATGGAATAAAGACACCAATAGTTTTGGTATTAATGAAAGTCATAAAACTCAAGAAAATTTAATAATTGTTGACGAAATGAGTATGCTTGACATTAATTTATTTGATGCTTTATTAAAAGGAATTAAAAGTAATGTTCAATTAATCATGGTCGGCGATGTTTTCCAGCTTCCTAGTGTCGGACCTGGCTTAATTTTAAATGATTTAATAAGCAGTGAATTATTTACTTTTTGCCCTTTAGAAAAAATTTATCGTCAAAGTGCTAATTCTTATATTCCTTATTTAGCTTTAGAAATCAAAACTAAAACTTTAGCTGAAGATTTTACCTCTCAAAAAGACGATTATAATTTCCTTAGTACTGAAAGTAAATATATTAAAGATACCATTAAAAAAATATGTCTAATGAGTAAAAATAAAGGTTTAAATGAAAATTCTATTCAAATTCTTGCCCCTATGTATAAAGGCGAAAATGGTATTGATAATTTAAATATTATTTTACAAGATTTATTTAATCCGAAAGCTCCTAATAAAGAAGAAATAGTTATTGGCGAGGTAACTTATCGAGAAAATGATAAAGTTTTACAACTGCAAAATAACCCGGACTGTAATGTTTTTAATGGCGATATTGGTTATATATCTAAAATAAATAAAAAAGGTAATAAAAAAGATACTATAATTATTGATTTCGAGGGCAATAAAGTAGAATATACTAAAGAAGATATGCATGAGGTAAAACATGCCTATGCCATCACTATACATAAAAGCCAAGGTAGTGAATTTCCCCATGTAATTTTACCCATTACTAAAAACTATTATAAAATGCTTTATAATAAACTTATTTATACTGCTGTATCTCGAGCTAAAAAAAGTTTAGTTATTATTGGCGAAGAACAAGCTTTCTTAATGGCTGTCAATAATGATTATGCTAGTACTAGAAAAACAATGTTAAAAGATAAATTAATGCATAAATTCTTAAATTAAAACCATACTACAAATAGAGGTGGAAATATGAAAAAAGTAATGACTTGTAGTATTGTAGCCATGGCTTTAGGCGCCGGAATGATGGCTTATGCTTTAAATAATGAAAAAACCAAAAATAAAACAGCAAAATTTGTAAATAATGCCATGGATAAGGCAAATGCTCAATTAAAAATGATGAAATAATTATATTTTTATATATAGGCACTTAATCTAAGTGCTTTTTTAATTAAAATATTTAGGTTCATTAGTTCTCCCAAGTAAATAATCGGCGGATATATTATATTTTTTACATATTTCATATAAGAAAGGGGTAGCAATAAAATTTCTTCCACGTTCATAATTAGCAAGAACAGACCTATTTGTATTTAAATATTTAGCTAAAATATCTTGTGTTATTTTATTTTCTTTTCTAAATTCTTTTAATCTCTTTCCTGAAATTATAGGAATAATATTCTCATTTGTTAGTTTGTATGTTTTATTTTTATTAAATTCTAAAATATAATCTAAAGAAACATTAAAGTAATCACATATTTTTAATAAATGTTTTAATGGTATTATGCTATATTCAATTTCATATTGACTATATAAACCTCTTTTAATTCCTAAAATATTAGCAATATCTTCCTGTCTTAAATTGTTTTCTTCTCTTAATTCTTTTAATTTTTCTTTATATAACATCTACTATTCACCTAAATTAATTGTCTCATATAAGTTTATTTTGAAATTAAAATGCATGAAATAGAAACATTTTTCTTGACTTTGAGTATAGGAGATTATATAATTTAAATATAAGTTAGAAAATTTTAAGATAACTAATAAAGAATAAGGAGCCAAGAATGAGAATAGAAAGATTAGGAAAAGAAAAAGATAAGAAATTATTTTTATATGGATTTATAATAGCAATATTATTAGTAATATTAATAAATTATTTAACTACTAGAGCAAATTACAGAAATACGGAGAGTATAGAATTAGCTAAAGGAACAATAAATTATAGTTTAGTCGATTTAGAAATAGTAAGTATAACAATAGATGGGGCTCCAAGTGATATTATGCCTGGAGATGGATATGCATTAAAAGATACAAGCTACTGTACTGAAAAAGTAGGGGATACCGATACACCAAGTAATACAATAGAATTATCATATGAAAACGGAATATTAAATATAACACCCTATACCACTAAAGGAACAAAGTGTTATTTAGATTTTGAGAAAGCTACAACCAAGAAAGTAACAACAACAATTGGAGAAATAGATGTAAATTTAGCCACACCAACATTTACAGGAACAGCCTGTGATGCAAATACAAATAATGCTAATCATAACAGTAGCTCCTGTACAATGACAGATAGTGGAGTATATTCAGCAACAACAAGTGAGGGAACAACATATTATTATAGAGGAACAGTAAATAATAACTGGGTAAAATTTGGAAATTATTGGTGGAGAATAATCCGAATAAATGAAAATGGAACAGTAAGAATGATATATTCTGGAACAAATAATACAGGAACTCAACCAGATAAAAACGATGGAAGATGGGTACAAAAAAATAACTCACAAACAGGAACAAGCGCCTATA
>CANQYU010000012.1 GCA_947628145.1 uncultured Bacilli bacterium
GCTTAGAAAAATGCTTATATATTTATACAGAAGCCGAGTGGCAGAAAATTGTTTCCCAATTAGCAAGTTTGCCATTTACCAAAAAAGACGCCCGGATATTTATAAGAGCATTCTTTTCTGCCGCTGCGAGTTGCGAGCTTGACAAGCAAGGACGCATAAGTATTACTCCCGAACAGGTTATATACGCCGGTTTAACAAAGGAGTGTGTTATTATCGGCGCTAATGACCGCTTAGAGGTTTGGTCAAAAGAAAATTGGGAGCAATTTAATAATGAATATAGCGAAACTTTAGAGAGTGTCGCAGAACATTTATTTAACGGAGACGAAAATGGTTCATTATAGTGTAATGCTTCAGTTAGCGACGGAATATTTAAATATTAAAAATGACGGAGTATATGTAGATGCCACACTAGGATATGCTGGTCATAGCAAAGAAGTTTTAAAAAGAATAAAAAAGGGCTTTCTTTTCGCCTTTGATGCTGATACTCAAGCGATTGAGTATTCCCAGCAGGAACTTGAACAAATAGGAGCCAATTTTGAACTTATTCATGCTAATTTTAAAGATTTAAAAGAAGAATTAGCTAAAAGAGATTGCTTAGCAGTCGATGGCTTCCTATTTGATTTAGGTTTATCTAGTCCTGAAATTGATGATGAGACGCGTGGTTTTAGTTTTATGAAAGATGCAAGACTAGATATGCGAATGGACCAAACCCAAAAAATTGATGCGGAACATATTGTCAATAATTATTCTCTTGAAGCTTTAAGTAAAATATTTTATACCTATGGGGAAGAACCAAAAAGTAAGTTTATTGCTAGTAAAATAGTGGAGATGCGAAAACAAAAAAGAATTGGAACAACTTTAGAATTAGTCGAAATTATAAAAATGAGTGTAGGAGCTAATTATTTTTATAAAAAACATCCCGAAAGAGAAATATTTCAAGCAATAAGAATTGAGGTTAATAAAGAGTTAGACGCTATTGATAAAGGTTTAGAAGATGCAATAAATATGCTTAAAGTTGGTGGAAGAATATGTGTTATAACATTTCATTCCTTAGAAGATAGAATAGTTAAAAATATATTTAAAAAATATAGTGATGTACCCGAAATATTTAAAGGAATGCCAGATATTCCTTTAGAATATAGACCAAAAATTAAATTAATAAATAAAAAACCAATAATACCGACTGAAGAAGAAATAAATATTAATAGTCGGAGTAAAAGTGCTAAATTACGAGTTATTGAAAGGATATGATTATATGCGAACTAAAAAAGTAAAGAGAATAAAATTATTAAAGGGAGAAAAGTTTATGTTTTTCTTAGTAGTTTTATTTGGATTTGTAGTTATGCCAGCTTCTTGGGTATATA
Source organism: uncultured Bacilli bacterium (assembly GCA_947628145.1). GTDB lineage: Bacteria > Bacillota_I > Bacilli_A > RF39 > UBA660 > Caccenecus. The sequence goes on from CANQYU010000012.1 coordinate 1,365, forward strand.
CTAAAGCTTTACTTTCTGAAACAAATATAGAACTAGAAAGAGTAAAAAGTAAAATAAATAAACAAAATGACCGTAACGAAGCCTTAGGAATGCAAATAGACGAGCTTGCTAGTTTAGATAATATTCAAGATATTGCAAGTTCTTCTGGTTTGTCGTATAATAATAATAATATTAAAACAATAACTGACTAGGGGAGAGAATATGAAAAAGAAAATAAGCAAATTAAGAGTTAATAAAATATTGATTTTTCTTTTTCTTTTCTCTTTTTTAGTGGCTATAATTAAACTTGGCTATGTAGCTTTAAGTGATAATGTGGATGGGAAAAATTTAACTAAGTTTGCCAGTGAACGAAATACGGAGAAAAAAACTCTTTATGCTTCGAGAGGAACAATTTATGATAGAAATGGCGATGTTATTGCGACTAATGCTAATTCTTATACTTTAATTGCCTATTTAAGTTCTTCTAGAACAACAAATCCTAAAAAACCTCAACATGTAGTTGATAAAGAAAAAACGGCGCAAGCTTTAAGTGAGGTATTAGGTATAGATTATGATTATGCTTTAGAAAGATTAAATGTTAAAGGGGCTTATCAAGTAGAATTTGGAGCGAAAGGGCGAAATATATCCGAAAATAAAAAACAAGAAATTGAAGCTTTAGCTTTACCAGGAATAGGATTTACCGAGGGAACTAAAAGATATTATAAAAATTCTAAAATGGCTTCCTATGTTGTCGGTTATGCAAGAACTCAAGAAAATGGCGAAATTGTTGGAGAAATGGGCATTGAAAGCTATTATAATGATATTTTAAAAGGAAAAGATGGTTATACTGAATATCAAAAAGATGCTTATGGTTATGCCATGGGTGAGCCTTATCGAATTGAACCGGTAAGTGGGAGTGATATATATTTAACCATAGATTCGGGTATTCAATTAATATTAGAAGATGCAGTTCATACTTTAGAAGAAACCGATAAATATACTTGGTTTACGATTTCAGTCATGGATGCTAAGACCGGAGCAATTGTGGGAAGCGCTAATAGTCCTAGTTTTAATCCTAATACTTTAGAGGGTTTAACTAATTATGTTAATCCTTTAGTGGGTTATACTTATGAACCTGGTTCGACTATGAAAATATTTTCTTGGTTAGCAGCCATGGAAAATGGGGTTTATGATGGCGACGAAACTTTTATGTCAGGCTCAGTTAAAGTCGCCGGGGCAACGATTAAAGACTTTAACAATGTCGGATGGGGCGAAATAAGTTTTGATACAGGTTTTGCTTATTCGTCAAATGTTGGGGCGACTTATTTAGCGAAAAAAGTTGGGGCTAAAAAGTTAAGAGAGTTTTATGAAAGTTTAGGTTTTGGTTCCAAAACAGGAATAGAATTACCAGGGGAAGAAGCTGGCGTAATTCGAATGACTTATGAATCAGAACTGGCAACCGCGGCCTTTGGGCAAGGGATTACTACGACCCCAATTCAAACTTTACAAGCTTTATCAATAATTGCTAATGATGGAGTTATGTTAAAACCTTATATTGTCGATAAAATAGTTGATGCTAATGGCGATGTTACTTACCAGGGAGGTAAAGTGGAATTAGGAAAAAAAGTATCTAGTTCGTCAATTGAGAAAATTAAAGAATTAATGTATAATGTGGTCTATCATGGAGCTTCCGGAAAAACATGGCAACCATCGCAAGTAACTTTAATTGGAAAAACTGGTACAGCACAAATTGCTCGAGCCTCTGGAGGTTATTTAAGCGGGGCTGGGAATTATATAAGGTCATTCGCGGGAATATTCCCTCAAGAAGAGCCAAAATATATATTTTATGTATCCGCAAAACAAATTGCCGGAGGGGCTGCTTCGGTCGCGAAAGTGGTTACTAAAGTTGTAGATAGTATTGCTAATTATGCTAATATTACGACGGAAGCTTCCGAATTAGATTTATCACAAATAATTGACCTTAAAAATTATATAAGTACCGATGTTACCCAAACTAAAGAAGCTTTAGAAGCTTTAAATTTAGAGCCAGTTATAATAGGAAATGGTAGTAGGGTGATTAATCAATTTCCTTTAAAAAATACCCAAGTTTTACAAAATACCAAAATATTTTTATTGACCGAAAGTACCGAGTATTTAATGCCCGATATAAAGGGATGGAGTACAAGTGATGTCATGAATTTTTGTAATTTAATTGGCCTTAAATATAAGTTTTCGGGATATGGGCGAGTGCAAGATTTTAATATTAATAAAGATACAGTTATTGATTTAAGTAATACTTTAGAGGTAACTCTTAGTTCTGCATAGTTTGCTAAAAATAAACCATATTATAAATGGTGAAGCAAAAATGAAAGAAATAAATAATTACTTGAAAAGTTTTAATGGGAGTGAAAAGAAACTAGATTTTTTAAGATATGGTTTATTTAATGAAAGAGGTTCAATAATAGATAATTCTCCTAAAAAAAGATATAAAGAAGAAGCTCTACAAAAAATAGAATATAATGATTGTAAACAAAATAATCTACGAAAGTAATTTACTAAAGTAGATTTTTTTCTTGTGGGAAAAAAGAAGAAATGCTATAATTTAATTAGGAGTTTTTTATGAAATATGATGTAATTGTCGTGGGCGCAGGTCCAAGTGGGATATTTTTAGCTTATGAAGCTTTACAAATAAATTCTCACATAAAAATGTTATTAATTGAACAAGGAAAACCCGTGGAAAAAAGATATTGTCCGATTGAAAAAGCGGGAAAATGCGTAAAGTGTCGCATGTGTAATATAACTTGTGGCTTTTCTGGGGCCGGAGCTTTTTCTGATGGAAAGTTATCTTTATATGATGAAGCGGATGCGGATATTTATGTAGGAGGCGAGCTTCATAAATATATTGGTGTACCCGAGACTAAAGAATTAATTTCTTATGCCGATAAAATTTATTTAAAATTTGGGGCTGACCCTAATTTAGAGGGAATAGAGTATAAAGAAGAAATCGCGAAAATAAAAGAAAAAGCTAAAAAAGAAGATATTGATTTAATAAATATTCCCATTAGACATTTAGGTACTGAAAAAAGTCATGAACTATATTATAAATTAGAACAATATTTAATTAGTAAAGGAATAGAAATAAAATTTGATACAGTCGTGGAAGATTTAATTATTGAAGATAGCCAAGCTAAAGGGGTTAAGATTAGAAATTTAAATGATAATAAAGAAGAAAGTTTAGAAGCTTCAAAAGTAGTTTTAGCCGTGGGAAGAAAAGGGGCTAATTGGCTTTCTAATATGTGTGAAAAACATAATATTGCTCGAGAAACAGGAATAGTAGATATTGGGATTAGATATGAACTACCTGATAAAGTCATGGAAAATATTAATAAATATATGTATGAAGGAAAGTTTATTCAAAGACCAGCCCCTTTTAAAGATAAAGTACGAACTTTTTGTCAAAATCCAAGTGGGTTTGTTGCCGCGGAGGTTTATGATAATGCTTTAACTTTAGTAAATGGTCATTCTTATAAAGAAAAGAAAAGTAATAATACTAATTTAGCTATTTTAGTATCCCATCATTTTAATAGTCCTTTTGATAAACCAATTGAATATGGAAGAAATGTGGCGAAAAATTTAAATTCTTTAGGAGACGGCAATATTGTAGTCCAAAGATTAGGAGATATTTTAAAAGGAAAAAGAACTTGGCCTCAAGAATTAGCAAATAATTCCGTAAAACCTACTTTAAAAACCGCTTTTGCTGGGGATATAACTTATGCTTTAGGTTATCGAACTATGACAGATATATTAGAGTTTATAAAAAGTTTAGCGAAAGTTATTCCCGGTTTTGATGGAGTAGATAATTTACTTTATGGCCCAGAAATTAAATTTTATAGTAATAAAGTAGTAATTAATGAAAACTTAGAAACTAGTATTAAAAATTTATATTCCTTAGGAGATGGAGGAGGCTTAACGAGAGGGCTTATGATGGCTTCCGCCTCCGGAATAGCTTTAGCTAGAAGAATAATCAATAAAGACTAAATTAGTCTTTATTTTTAAGCTCATTAAGTTCTTTTTCAATTTTTTTAATTGCGTCTAATAAAAATTCTACCTCTGGTCTTTGATTTTGATTACTTTTACTATTATTGGTATAGACACTACCACCCATTTTGGCTTCTTTACTATTAATATTGATATTAGAGTTTTCAATTCGACCTTCAATTAATTGTTGTTGGGCGGCACTTGTTAAAATAAATTGGCCAATAAGAATTAACCAGTTTCCAAGACTATTTTGTTCCGCGGCATTATAATCTCCTACACAAGCAGAGCCAATTAAAACGGCAATAAAAGAATAGACTTGGGGATTAATATCAGGAGGGAAATTATTGGAATTAAATGGCACATTACCCCTCCTTATCTATATAATTTTATTCGGGGTAATTGCAAAAACAACTAAAATATAATATAATGATGGTGGGAGATGTCTTTATTTATGCAAATAAACCATGTAGACTTAGCCGCGATGGCTGTAAGAACTAGTCAATATCCAACCGATAAATTACCAGAATTTTTATTAGTCGGAAGAAGCAATGTGGGAAAATCTAGTTTTATTAATACTTTAATTGAACGTAAAAATTTTGCTTATACTTCATCCAAACCAGGGAAGACCCAAACTTTAAATTTTTATTTAGTTAATAAAGCTTTTTATTTAGTGGATGTACCAGGATATGGTTATGCGAGTGGTCCCCAAGATAGACAAAAGAAATTTGGAGTTATGATAGAAGATTATATAAAAAGTCGAGAGAATTTAAAATGTGTATTTATGCTTATAGATTATCGGCATAAACCAACAGAAGATGATGTATTGATGTACGAGTTTTTAAAATTTTATAATTTAAATATTAAAATTATTGCGACTAAATTTGATAAAGTAAAAAAGAATAGTCGAGATAAGCAAAATAAATTAATTAAAGATACTTTAAAATTAAAAGAGGAGGAAGAATTCATAACTTTTTCGACCGTTTCGAAAAAAGGTAAAGAAGAGGTTTATGAGTTAATAAATAATTTATTATGATAAAAAGTAAAAGGGAAAAAGAATTAGTGAATGATTATGTAGTTTTTGATTTAGAAACTACGGGTTTTGATGCCATAAATGACGAAATAATCGAAATTGGAGCATTAAAATATAAAAATAATGAATTAGTGGAAGAATTTAGTGTTTTAGTTAAACCGGCAAGAAGCATTCCTAGAACTATTACTGATATTACGGGAATAAATAATGAAATGGTAAAAGATGCTAAAAATATTCAAGAGGTTTTACCTAAATTCTTAGAATTTATCGAAACTTTACCTTTAGTTGCTCATAATTCAAGTTTTGATATTTCTTTTATTGAAGAAAATATTAAAAAATTAAATTTAAAAGAAATGGTAAATACCAATATTGATACAGTATGGTTAGCTCGAAAATATATTTTAGGGGTTGATAATTGTAAATTAGAAACTTTAAAGAAACATTTTAATTTAGATTATGGTTCCCATCGGAGTGTAGAAGATTGTCTTACCACTAATTATGTATATCAGTATTGTAAAGAACAAGCTTTAGTTAAAAACTAGAGCTTTTTACTTGCATAATTAAAACTCTTTTTTTATAATAAATATTCGTGATGAGTCATGAAATTTGATAAAGCTTATGAAATAGGGAAAAAAGGCCAAAAAGTTATAGAAGATTTTTTAGAAAAAGAAAAGAAAGTTTTAATTCAAGCTTTTATAAATTTTTATGGAGAAGAATATAAAATATATATTGAAAATGTTATTAATAATATTAATTTTATCTATTTTATGAGTGATGTCGTCTATAAAGATTATAAGAAAGAAGCCTTAAATGATTTTAATTTATATAATTATTTAATTGCTTATTGTGAAGAGGTAATACATCAAACTCGTCTTTTACCAGTTAAAGAAAGAGAAAAATTTTTAAGACAAAAATTAATTTTAGGAGCTTCTAATCCAAAAGGGAATATTAAAGAATGTTTTCCGATTGATAATTTACTTGAGGGAATGGTCGCTTTTCATAGTGAAATAATTAAAGGAGAAGAAAAGAAAGTTATTACTTTATGTGTTTTAGCAATTGATACTATTATTTTAATTCATGAAATAAATCATGCTTTAAATACTAAAGTATTAGCTATAAGTCCTGATAATATATATTATAATATGCCTTTTAATTCTTTAATTGACGAATTAATAAATGAATATATGTCTTTAGAAATATATGAGGAATATAAAAAACTGGGAGGAGAAGATATTAAAGCTTTACCGACTTTTAAACATTTTATTGCCTATGATTATTATTTATATTTAATTGAACCTTTTTATAATACCTTTAAAGCATTAATAAAAACGGGTTTAATAACGCATAATGATTTATATATTCAAAATAATTTAGGAAAAGAAACTTTAAATAAATATGGCCTTTTAGTAAAAGAAATAGTAGAAAAAGATTTAGATGGCTGTTTAAAGGAAGAGGATATTCAAGAGTTAAATTTATTATTAGAAGAAATGATAGATAATTATTTAGGAAATGAGGAAAGAAAATTAACTAGGTAGAAATTTGATATCAATATTTAATTTTGGTATTATAAAACGAGCATATTTAAGGGGTAGATTTTTAATTACTTTCAATATATTAAAGATAAAGATAGGCTAAAATTTATGAAAAAAGGAAAAGAATTTGTGCAATTTTAATAACTAGTAAAAGTTTAAAATATAAAATATGGAGAAAGAAAGATAATTCTTTGTCTAGAACTAATAAAAATGAAATAAAAGCTTTGACAAACAAGTGATTTGTGCTATAATATGGTTGACAGATTTTAAGTGGGCAGAATATTCCCACTTTTATTTATTATAAAAGGAGAGTTATGAGAAAAACGTTAGAGAATTTAGAGCAAAAAATGAAAGAAACATTAGCCCCTAAAGAAATTATAGTGGATAGTGTTACTTATGAAAAAAATAGTGGGAATTATAATGTTTTAACCGTGGTATTAGATAAAGTTGGCGGGATTGATTTAGATACCATTGTGGAAGCAACTCATATAATTAATCCCATAGTTGACGAATATGATTTTACGGATGATTCTTACATTTTAGATGTAGTATCTAAAGAAAGAGGTGTTCTTGATGAATAGTGAAGAATTTATTATTGCATTAAAAAATATTGTAAAAGAAAAAGGAATAAGTGAAGATGTTGTATTTGAAGGAATGGAACAAGCTTTACTTACCGCGTACAAAAAGAATTTTGATAGTAAAACTAATGCGAGAGTAGAAATTAATAAAGAAACAGGAGAAATTAAAGTTTACTCTTATTTAGTCGTGGTGGATGATGTTGATTATGGTCATGAAGAGGTAGACGAAGACGGAAATGTCGTTAAAATTCCCCCAGAAATTAATCCCGATGCGCAAATTATTTTAGAACAAGCGGAAGAAATGGTCCCAGGAATTAAAGTGGGCGAGACAATTGAGTATGAGGTTACGCCTAAAGATTTTGGCCGAGTTGCCGCGGCGACAGCGAAACAAGTTTTAACCCAAAAAATAAGAGAAGCAGAAAAAAATAGTATTATTGCGGAATTTCAAGATAAACAAGACGAAATGCTTTTAGGTTTAGTAGCCATGGAAGATGTTCGCAACTATTATATTGATTTTGGACGAACAAGAGGAATATTACCTAAAAGTGAAATTATTCCCGGCGAAACTATTAAAATGGGTTCTAATATTCGAGTTTATGTTACGAAAATTGAAAATAATACGAAAGGACCACTTATTTTACTTTCAAGAAAACATTATGGTTTTGTAAAAAGATTATTTGAATTAGAAATACCAGAGCTTCAAGATGGAACTTTAATTATGCATGCTTGTGTAAGAGAAGCTGGAGTTAGAAGCAAAGTGGCCGTATCTTCAACAAATGAACGGATTGATGCGATTGGAACTTGTATTGGCGAAAAAGGTTCAAGAATAGCAAGCGTTTTAAAAGAACTTAATGGAGAAAAAGTAGATGTAGTTTTATATAGTGAAGAACCCGAAGAATATATTAAAAATGCTTTATCGCCGGCCAAAAATGCCATTGTTAGTATAACTGATGCGACGAAAAAAGAAGCCTTAGCAGTTGTAGACGAAAAAGAGCTTCCTTTAGCAATAGGTAAAGGTGGTAATAATATTAGATTAGCTAGTAAACTTACTAAATATAAAATTAGTATTAAAACCATGCAAGAGATTAATGAGGAAGGCAACAAGTAAGGGTTAAAGTAATGAAAGTAAAAAAAATACCAATGCGTACTTGCGTTATTACTAAAGAAAAACTAGAAAAGAAAGATTTAATAAGAATTGTAAGAACTCCGGAGGGAGATGTTATTTTAGATACAACGGGGAAAGCTAATGGAAGAGGAGCTTATTTAAAAAAAAGTCGGGATGTAATCGAAAAAGCTCGAGCTTCAAAAGTATTAGCTAATATTTTAAAAACGGAAATCCCGGAGGATGTATATAACCAAGCATTAAATATTTGTAAATAAAATTGAAAGGAGATTATTATGACAGTTAAAGAATACGCTTTAGATATTAATTTAAGTGTGGCGGAAGTTATAAAAAAATGTAATGATTTAGGAATTGAAATAAAAAGTCCTGACGATGTTTTAACTGATGACGATGTAATTATCTTAGATAATGCCATGAATTTAATTGTAGAAGACGATACTTATGAGGACGAAGACACCATAGACGAAGTAGTGGATGCTATTGTGGAAAGTTCGAATATTACCAAAAATATTAATACAACAGATAAAAAACAAAAGTTAAAAAAGAAAAAAGATATTCCCGAAAATAGTGATTATTCTAAATTACGGAAAGAAATGTATAAAAATAAAACCCAACTTATGAAAAATACCAAAGACGAAAATGTTATTGTCTTTAAAGATGGAATGACAGTTTTAGATTTAGCGACAGAACTTAATATAAGTGGGACAGATATTATTAAAAAATTAATGTCTTTAGGCTTAATGTTATCTTTAAATAATGTAATTGATTTTGAAAATGCCGAAATAATTGCTTTAGAATATGATAAAACCTTAAAAAGAGAAGAAACTCAAGATGTTTCTAATTTTGAGGAATACGAAATTGTAGATAATGAAGAAGATTTAGTAGAAAGACCACCAATTGTAACTATTATGGGTCATGTTGACCATGGGAAAACTACTTTACTAGATTATATTCGTAATTCTCATATTGTAGATACAGAATCGGGAGGGATTACCCAAGCCATTGGAGCTTATCAAATTGAAACTCATGGTAAGAAAATTACTTTTATTGATACTCCAGGACATGCAGCATTTACCGAAATGCGAGCTAGAGGGGCAAGTGTAACTGATATTGTTATTATTATTGTTGCCGCGGATGATGGAGTAATGCCTCAAACTAAAGAAGCGGTAGAACATGCTTTAAGTGCGAAAGTACCGATTATTGTTGCCGTCAATAAAATTGATAAACCAAATGCTATGCCTGAGAAAATTAGAACAGAAATGGCCGAAATTAATATAACTCCGGAAGAATGGGGTGGCGATGTTCCTTTTATCGATATATCTGCCCATACTGGGGAAGGCATAGATAAATTATTAGATACTATTTTAGCCATAAGTGAGGTTGCAGGTTTAAAAGCTAATCCTCAAAGATACGCCGTAGGTTCAGTAATTGAATCTCGACAAGATAAAAATGTGGGGGGAATAGCAAGTTTATTAATTTTAAATGGAACATTAAGATTAGGAGACCCAGTTGTCGTCGGAACTACTTATGGCAAAGTTAGAACTATGAAAAATGATTTAGGCGAGAGAATAACTATGGCTCATCCCGGAACTCCCGTCGAAATTACTGGTTTAAATGAAAATCCAAGTGCTGGCGATAAATTTATGGCTTTTGAAACCGAAAAAGAAGCAAAAGAAATTGCCGAAAAAAGAGCAGTCCATCAAAAAGAAAATAAATATAAAAAAGATATTATTTCCTTAGATGATTTATTTAGTAAAATTAATGAAGGTCAAAAAGAAATCAATGTCGTTTTAAAAACGGATGTTAGAGGTTCAGAAGAAGCAGTTAAAAATAGTTTACTTAAAATAGATGTTGAGGGCGTTAAAGTTAATGTTATTCGTTCAGGAATTGGAACGATAACCGAAAGCGATGTCGTTTTAGCTAATGCTTCAAATGCGATTATAATTGGCTTTAATGTAAGTCCATCTAATGCGACTAAAGAAATGGCGAAAGAATATAATGTTGATATTCGAACTTATACTATTATCTATAAATGTATTGAAGAAATAGAATTAGCCATGAAAGGAATGCTTGACCCAGAATTTGAAGAGAAAATTTTAGGTACCGCCGAAATAAGAAAAATATTTAAATTTTCTAAAGTGGGAAATATTGCTGGTTCTTATGTGACAGATGGTTTAATTCGGAATAATGCCCAAGTGAGAATTATTCGGGATGGAGTAATTGTTTACGATGGAAAAATTGCCTCAATTCAAAGAGAAAAAGATAGTGTTAAAGAGGTTAAAAAAGGTTATGAATGTGGGGTAACTTTTGAAAACTTTAGTGATATTAAAGAAAAAGATACTATGGAATGCTACGAAATGGTCGAGGTGAAACGGTAATGCCAAGTCATAAGTTAGCTAAAATAGCTTCAGAGTTATGCCGGGTTATAAGTGAAATAATTTTTGATACGGCTCGTGACGAAATATTAAAAACAATTACCATTACTGGGGCGCGGGTATCAAAAGATTTAGGTTATGCTAAAGTTTATTTCACCTCTTTAAGTCCCTTAGATGAAAAAACCATAGTTAAAGAGGTTAACGAAGCTAGTTCTTTTATTAGAACTGAGGTTGCCGCCAGAATGGATTTAAGACATACTCCAGAATTAGAATTTGTCTATGATAATTCTATTGAGTATGCTAAACGAATTGAAAATATCATTAAAGAAATTCATGATGACGAATAAGGGAATTATAGTCGTTAATAAAGAGCCAGGCTATACCTCAAGAGATGTAGTTAATATTTTAAGTAAAAAGTGGCATATTAAAAAAATGGGCCATACAGGAACTTTAGACCCAATTGCATCCGGAGTATTAGTTATTTGTTTTGGTAAATATACGAAACTGGTCGAGGCTTTAACTAGTCAAGATAAAACTTATATCGCGGAAATTAAATTAGGAATTAAAACTGATACTTTAGATATTACAGGAAATGTTTTAGAAAAAAGAGATTTTAACTTAAAAAAAGAAACAATAGAAAATGTTTTAAATTCTTTTAAAGGTCTTTATCATATGGAGGTACCAGCTTTTTCAGCCATTAAAGTAAATGGTCATAAACTTTATGAATATGCGCGAAAAGGGGAAAAAGTCGAATTACCAAGAAAAGATGTTAATATTTATGATATTAAATTATTAGATTTTCAGGATGATATTATTAAATTTAAAGTTAAAGTAGAAAAGGGTACTTATATTCGCAGTTTAATTAGAGATATATGTGCAAAATTACAAGTTATAGGAACTATGAATAGTTTAGTAAGAGTAAGGCAAGGAAATTTTAAAATTGAAGATGCTTATACTTTAGAAGCTATAGAAAAAGGTAATTATAAAATTTTAGATATCAGAGATGTTTTAAATGTTAGAGAATATGAATTACCGGATGATTTAAGAAAAAAAGTAATAAATGGTAATGAACTTAAATTAAATTATAAGGAGCCATTTATAATTTTTAAAACTAATGGCGAAGCTCGAGCTTTATATCATAAAGTTCAAGATATTTATAAATGTTATATATTATTTTAAAAAAAGAGAAACTAATTAATTAAAGTTTCTTTTTTAAATTATATCATCAATATACTTTTTTAATTGATGGGCATCGCGGCCAAAAATTATTTTTAGTTGATTATCAATTTCAACTATACCTTTTGCGCCAAGCTTTTCGATTGCGTCTTTATTAACGAGAGAAATATCTTTTAAGATAACTTTAAAACGACTCATATTAGCCTCAGCACTAACAATATTATCTTTTCCACCTAAGTAACTAATTAATTTATTAGCTTCAATTTTAAAATCTCTCTTGGAAAGTTTTAAAACAATTAAACATATAATTAAAAGGGCAAAAGCAATGATAATATATTGCATCCATGTTTCCATATTTATTCACCTATAACAATTATACTACATTTTAAAGATAAAAAAAACATTTTTTGTATATTTTAGAGGTTAGGCTCACATATTACAAATAAAGGAGCTTGGTAATGAAAAAAATTATTTTAGTTATAATTAGTTTATTTTTAGTCGTGGGGTGTGGGACAAATAAAACCGCCGCGGAGGCAGTAGAAAAGTATTTTAATGATTATAAAGGGTTATCGGATAATGTTTTAGCTGATTTAAATGGATTAGTGGAAAAAGAAAATTTAAGTGATGAACAAAAGAAGATTTATAAAGAAATTGTGAAAAAACAATATAGAGATTTAAATTTTACAATTGAAAATGAAGATTATAATGGTGATACAGCGAAAGTAACAGTTAAAATTACTGTATATGATTTATATAAAGCCCAAAAAGAAGCGAGTGCTTATTTAAATGCTAAACCCGAAGAATTTTTAACTAATGGCAGTTATGATGCAAGTAAATATTTAGATTATAAATTAGATTTAATGCAAAAAGAAAAAGAAACAGTTTCTTATAATATCGTTATTAATACTATAAAAGTTGATGGTAAATATCAAGTAGAACAACCTAATAATGTAACTTTAGAAAAAATTCATGGAATATATAATTATGAAGAAAACATTGATTAAAACAATGTTTTTATTTGTGTATAAAGATAATTTATGTTAAGATAAATAAAAGAGGCGTTTATGGAAGAACAATTTGGATTATTAATGAAAAAAATAAATAATATCGAAAGCTTAGAAAAGTCTCTAAAAGAAGAGAATGCTCTAAGGGTTGAGCAAGATATTAAACTAGGAGATTTATCAAGAGAAAAAAGTAAAGTAGAGCAACAAATAAGTGATTTAAAAGAAGAATATAAAGAAAATTATATTAATAATATTTTAATGATTATTCCTATTTTTTTAATAATTATAGCTTTGGTAATCCTTTATATTTTAAAAGAATTTAGTCTTCCTATTTTAAAACCTTTACTGGGAATGAGTTTAATAATTATACTTGGAAAAGGGGGAGTATTTTTATTAAGAAAGAAAGTTAAAAAATATTATGCGAAAAAAAGAGAAAGTAAATATAAGGAAATAACGATATTACAGGAAGAACTTTTACTTATTCAAAAAAGATGGAGTGAGATTTTAAAAGAAATAGAGGAAATCGAAAAGAAAAGAGACATGATTACAAAACTTTTAGTTAAAGAAAGAAAAACTAAAGAAAGTTTAGAAACGATTTTAATTTATAATTATGGAGCTTATTTAGATAATTTAATAAAAGCTGAATTAATGACTAATAATAGTGATTTAAAAACTATTTTTAGAGATACCCAAGACCAAATTAGCTTAACTTTAGAGTTATAGCTTTTTTATTGTATTTTTAAAAAGTATTGTTCATAAACTTTAATAGGTGAGACAATGAAACAGTTTTTATGGAGCTTAGTATGTCTTTTAATTTTTCCTTTAAATACCTGGGCTATAAGTGCACAAATGGCAGTAGTCATGGATTTAAATAGTGGAAGAGTATTATATGAACTTAATGGCCATGAAGAAAGATTAATTGCTTCGATTACCAAAATAATGACTTGCTTAATAACAATTATGTATAGCGATTTAAATAAAACTGTGATTGTCGACGAAGATGTTTTAAAAGCTTATGGTTCAAGTGTCTATTTAGAGGTTGGCGAAGAAATTAAACTTAAAGATTTACTTTATGGACTTATGCTCCGGAGTGGGAATGATGCCGCGGTCGCCATAGCTAATACTGTTGCCGGTTCAACCGAAAATTTTGTTTATTTAATGAATGAATATGCGAAAACTATTGGCATGAAAAATACTCATTTTGTAAATCCCCATGGTTTAGATGTAAATGGGGTAGGTAATACCTCCACGGCTTATGATATGGCGCTTTTAACTAAAGTAGCTATGCAAAATGAAACATTTAAAGAAATATTTGGAACTCAAAAATATACCGCTAAAAGTAATTTAAAAACCTATAATTGGGAGGGGAAAAATAAATTATTTAGCATGTATAAATATACCACGGGAGGGAAAACCGGATATACAGAGGCCGCGCATAGAACTTTAGTTACGACGGCGAGTTTAGACCATAAAGATTTAGTGATTGTAACTTTAAATGATGGGAATGATTTTAATGACCATAAAAGTTTATATGAAACATATTTTAATAAATATAATGCGGTTAAAGTAATTGATAAGAATGATTTTAAAATAGATGATAATTATTATAAAAATGTAGATTTTTATGTAAAAAATGATTATTATGCTTTAGTAACAAAAGAAGAAGAAAAAGATTTAAAAATAGATATAATTCTTTATAAATATGATAATGTTTATGATAATGTGAAAATAGGGGAAGCTAAAATAAGGCTTAAAGATATGGTTTTACATACGGAAAGTATCTATGCTAAAAATAACTTAAATGAACCTGTTAAAAAAACTAGTTTTTGGGCTAAACTTTGGGGGTGGCTTAAATGGTAAATATAATTTGGGCCAGTTTAATTGTTATTGCCATAGTTTATTCTTTATTAAATGGCAATATTGAAATTATTAATAATGGGATTTTAAGTCATGCGACTAGTGGAGTTAATTTAGTAATAGAAATGATGCCTTTAATAATTTTATGGACAGGAATTATGAAAATTGCCGAAAGTTCGGGTTTATTAAATTCTTTTTCCCGAGTTTTAAATCCTATTTTACGAAGATTATTTCCTAGTTTACCTAAAGAACATAAAGCTTTAGGTTATATAGCAAGTAATATTGCCGCGAATATGTTAGGATTAGGTTCCGCGGCGACACCTTTTGGGTTAAAAGCTATGCAAGAATTACAAAAAGATAATCCCAAAAAGGATACAGCTAGTGAAGCGATGATTACTTTTTTAGTTTTAAATACTGGGGGAGTTACACTTATTCCAACGACAGTTATTGCTCTTCGAATGATGGCAGGCTCTAAAGCTCCCACGGAAATTATTATAACTAGTATTTTAGCTACCATGGTTTCTAGTATATCAGGTCTTACTTTAGATTATATAATTAGGAGGAGGAAAAATAAGTGAATATACTATCGAAAATAATTATTCCTCTTTTTGTTTTTTTTATAATAATGTATGGACTTAAAAAGAAAGTTAATGTTTATGATACTTTTTTAGAGGGGGCTAAAGAGGGTTTAATGATGGTTTTTCATATAACCCCGACAGTAATAGCCATGGTATTTGCCGTAAATATATTCTTAGATAGTCATTTTTTGGAGGGAGCTTTGGGTTTTTTAAAACCTATATTAGAACTTAGTAGGCTCCCTTTAGATATTATTCCTATGGCTATTTTAAGACCTATAAGTGGGACGGCAACTTTAGCGATAATGAATGGAATTTTTATTAATTTTGGTCCCGATAGTTTTATTGGTAGATTAGCCTCAACTTTACAGGGATGTACCGACACCACAATTTATGTTTTAGCTTTATATTTTGGAAGCATTAAAGTAATAAAAACTAGATATGCTTTACCAGTAGGTCTTTTTGCAGATTTAATGGGAATTATCGCGGCCTTTATGGTAACTTTTATTTTCTTTGGGTAATTATTTCGACAAATATTATGTTTAAAGCATGCTATGATAGAGATGGTGATAATATGAAAAATAATTTAAAAGTCTTTTTAATAGCTTTAATCGGAGGAATAGGAGTTATTTATTTTATTAATTATAAATTTCCTACTGTTATTACAAAAGCTTTAGCGCCCGAGGCCACTATTTTTTATGTAGGGGCTTATAATGATTTAGAAACAGCTTTAGAAAAACAAAATAATTATAATTCCGCGGTTATATATAATAAAGAGGGCGTATATAAAGTAGTAATAGGTATTTATAATAAAGAAGAGGTTATAGCTTTAATGGAAAGTTATTTCTTAGATAAAGATTTAACTTTTAAAGAAAGTCAAATTAAAATAGATAATACTCTTTTAAAAAATATGGAAAATTATGAGTTATTAATTAAAAATAGTAACCAAGAATATTATGAGGGTTTAAATAATAGTCTTTTAAATTTATTTAAAGAATATCTAAATTAAAGTATTCCATAATATTAAGGGTGGATACTTAATGAAAAAGGGATTTTATATCGCATTATTAGTTATTTATTTAGTTTTTTTAGCTAAAGATACTATTTTAGGAATATTTAATACAGAGAATAAAAAACTTAATTTTGAGGTTTCTTATTATGAAGACTATGAGAGTTTAAGTAAACTTTTAGATATTGAAGCAAATAACTATGAATTGGTTTATACCAAAGTTATTTTACGAGATATTTATGATTTTTTTGATACAATTACGATTAATAAAGGAACTAAAAATAAGGTAAAAGTGGGGGCAATAGTAGTTAATAATGAGGGGTTAATTGGAATAGTTAAGGAGGTTCATAAAAATTATAGTAAAGTAGAATTATTAACTAATTCTAAACTTAATTTATCCGTTAAAATAAATAATTCTTATGGAATATTAACTAGTGAAGCTCCAAAATTAATTATTAAAAATTTAAAAGTAGGTAATACTATTGAAATAGGAGATAAAGTATATACATCCGGGTTAACCTCTGTACCGGAAAATATTTTAATTGGAGAGGTAAAAGAAATTAAAAAAGAGCCTTTAGGTTTAGAATATACAATTTTAGTAGAACCCGCCGCGGATTTACAAAATTTAAAATATTTAGGAGTACAAGTATAATGTTTCTTTTTTTAGATATATTTTTATCTTATTTTACGGGGGTACCAATATTTTTATTTTTATTAAATATTATGTTTATACCTAAAAAAAAGTTAGCTAAGTTTGTAATTCATAGTTTAATATTAGATTTAATTTTTTTAGAAAGTTATTTTATTTCTACAATTATAGGCGTAATAATATTTATTATTTATAAAAAACTGAAAATAAATAGAGTAACTTTTTTAAATTATATTTTATCTTGTATAATTATATTAGGGGTTTTTACAGTAAGTTTAGGCTTAGTAAATCATTATAGTTTACTAGGTTTAATGCCACTTATTTTAAAACTCGAGATTTTTAATTTACCAGTATATATTTTATGTTATAAAATATTTAAAAAAGACATAAAATTATCTAGGTGATATAAGTGGATATTGATAGTATTATAAAAAAGAATAAAGAAAAAAGACATTCATATGTGAGTGAAAAAAAAGAAAATTTAACTCCTAAACTTAAATATCTTAAAGGGTTAATATCACGGTTTTTAATTGTAATAATTTTAGTCTTGGGAAGCTTAATATTTACTAATATTAGTGAAGAAAATAAAAAATT
The DNA here is from genome assembly GCA_947628145.1 of uncultured Bacilli bacterium. Taxonomy (GTDB): domain Bacteria; phylum Bacillota_I; class Bacilli_A; order RF39; family UBA660; genus Caccenecus. The sequence goes on from CANQYU010000012.1 coordinate 18,884, forward strand.
ATATAAAGAATATGTTTTAGAAAATTCTTTAGAGTTTACTAAAATTAATAATTTATATGAAAAATTATTTGGAAAAGTTGATATGGTTAAAACTCCTAATAAAGAGACTACAAGTGTTTTTTTAAATACTATTAATTATAGTAATATTGAAAATTTTAAAAATGGGTTTAAATTATCTTTAAATGCCGGGGAAATAATTAATGTAATTACAAGTGGGATTATTGTTTATATTGGCCCAAAAGACGATTTAGGAAATACAGTAATAGTGCAGGGAAATGATGGAGTAGATATCTGGTATTCTAATATCACGGATACAGATATAAAAGTTTATGATTATATTGAGTCGGGAGCTATTTTAGGCACAGCTAATAGTAATTATATTTATCTTACCCTTAATAAAGATGGTAAATATTTAAATTATGAAGAATATTTATCGTCTATTTAAAATAGCTCCGACCACTTATATATTAATATTAACTTTTTTATTTACCGGACTTATTAAAAATATTATTTTAATTTATGGAATAGTTATTTTCCATGAATTAGGTCATGTCTTAGTAATAAAACTTTTAAAATATAAAATCATTAAAATTGAAATAGAACCAATGGGGGGAATAACAAAAATAGATAAACCCTTAAATACTAAAATAACTCACGAAATATTAATTGCTAGTATGGGAGTTATTTTTCAAATAATATTATATTTTATATTTAGTTTTTTATATAAAAAAGGGTTTATTTTAACAGGAACTTATGAACTTTTTTTTAATTATAATAAAACTATATTATTATTTAATTTATTGCCTATTATTCCTTTAGATGGTTATATAATATTAAAAAGTTTTTTAGAAATATTTTTAGCTTATAAAAAAGCTTTTTATATTAGTTTAATTATAAGTATTATTGGAATAAGTTTATTTATAACTTATAATCAAGTATACTCTTTAAATAATTATTTAATTATTAGTTTTTTAATATATAAAATATATAGAGAATATAAAGATTTTAAGTTTAGACATTTAAAATTTTTATTAGAAAGATATTTAAAAGATTTTTCTTATCGGAAAATAAAATATCATAATAATAAAAATTTAGATTATTTAAAGAAAAATACTTATCATTATTTTAAAAATAAAGATAGCTATATAAGTGAAAAACAATTACTTAAAAATAAGTTTGACAATAGGAAAATAATAGATTAAAATAGGTTAAGGAGTGAGAATTAACATGAATGAATATATAAGTAAGTCTTTTAATAATGCTAAATTCTTACAAAAAATTATTGAATTAGATGTTGTAAAAGTTGATAAATTGGTCGTGGAAATAATTAATACCCATGATGTGAAAAAAATTCATTTTTTAGCCGTGGTTTTAAGTAAAGCCGGAAGATTTTCTAAATATGCCGGGATGATTACAGATAGTATTTGTAAAGCACGAGAACCTTATTATATGTATTTATTAGCGAAAGATGTTAAAGGGGCTATTTTAGACCAAATTGTGGATACTTTAATCGAGTTAGAAGCAATATTTTATTTAATTTTTTTAGCGAAAGATGTTCCTATGGCACCGATAAATAAAATTAGTAAAGCAATTATTGCGACTAAAAATGGTGCTTTTATATATCAATTTGCTAAAGAAGTCCCAAATGTGCCGGTTAATGATTTAGAAAAAGCAATAATTGAATTTGGAACTAATGAACATATTGTGAATTTTGCCGAGTTTGTACCTAAAGCGCATATAGAAAAATTAGCCGAGGTTATTATGGAAACTAATGATATAAATGCGATGGCTCTTTTTATGCTTAAAGTTAAAAATGCCCCAAAAGAAGCTTTATTAGATAAAATTATGAGTATAAAAATTAATAAGAAGAATGCTATTTTACTTAATTTAGCAAAAAGTGATTTAAAAATTAGAAAAATGATGCTCAGTACTAAAAATCCAATACTGGTGCAAATTGTAGAACAAGTGGAAAATGAAGAAAAATTAAATAGAAAATTAAAGGGAGAAGAATTAGATAATTATTTTAAAACTTTAGTAGAAAAAGAACGGGATGATTTAATTAAAGCTAATATTGCGCTTTTTCGGGATTTATATGGAGAAAAGAATAGATAATAAATACTTAAAAATATTTGACAAAATAAGATTATTTTGTTAGAATTATAAACGCTGAATGCATTATTTTTGTATTCGTAAAAAACCACTCAAGAATGGTCTTAAAAAAATAGTTAATATTTACCATGATGGTGCGTCTTATAAAAAAGGAGGAATGAATATGAAAGCAGTATTTGAAACAGGTGGCAAACAATATTATGTTAGCGAAGGCGATGTAATATATGTAGAAAAATTACCTAATGAAGCCGGAACCGAAGTAGTTTTTACAAATGTTTTAGCTTTAGGTGATAAAATAGGAACACCATATGTTGATGGGGCAAAAGTTGTTTGTACAGTAGAAAAACATGGTCTTCAAAAGAAAATCAAAGTGTTTAAATATCGCCCTAAGAAGAAAGAGCGGAAAACTCAAGGTCATAGACAACCATATACTAAATTAGTCGTTAAAACAATTGGTTAATATGATTAAAGTAGATGTTAATAAAAAAGATATTATTATTACCGGACATGCTAATTTTGCGGAATATGGTAAAGATATTGTATGTGCTAGTGCTTCTAGTATTGTAATTACAAGTATTAATGCTTGTTTAAGAATTGATAATAAGTTTTTAATATATAAAGAAGAAAAAGATAAACTTACAATAACTATTAAAGGTAATAATAAAGATTGTTTATTAATAATAGATAATATGCTTAAAATGCTAGAAGAATTAGCATTAACTTATAAAAAAAATATTGAGGTTAGGAGGAAATAACGATGAATTTTCTAAAATTAAATATTCAATTATTCGCTCACGTTAAAGCACAAGGTTCTACTCAAAATGGTAGAGATTCTCGAGGACGGAGATTAGGCGCTAAAGCTAGCGATGGAGAAATTGTTAGTGCAGGCTCTATTTTATATCGCCAAAGAGGAACAAAGATTTATCCTGGCAATAATGTAGGCTTAGGAAAAGACCATACTTTATTTGCTAAAATAAGTGGTGTGGTGCGTTTTGAAAGATTAGGTCGCGATAAAAAGAAAGTTAGCGTTTACGAAGCGTAGTAAACGCTTTTTTAAAGGGTGGTTTTATGGAAAATGAAAAGATTTTAATTAATGGAGATATTTATGTTAATATCCATCTATCGAAAAAATTTTATAGTTTAGAAGATTTACAAAATTTAGTAGCCAAATTAGTTGTAAATGAAAATGATTTAGACTTTGATTATGAATCTAATTTTGGTTTTTATAAATTAATGATGTTAGATGATTGTATTTTTTTACAAAATCAATTTGACGAAGATAATGATGTTGGTTATAGTTATAAATCACTAGATTTATTTCATAATTTATTTATTAATTTAAAAGATTTTGTAGCTCAAGCTTATTTTATTGGGAGATATTTAGAACCAACTAAAGTTGATTTACCAAGATATATTGCTTTATTAGAATATGAAGATTTTTTAATTGTTCAAGATGCCGGGACAGGAGAATTTACGGTGGGACATAAAGTTAATTTTGAAGATTATGTAATGGGAAATATTTCTGAACCATTTACTAAAAAAGAAATATATCAAGCTATAATTGACCAAGAATTTAAAAAAGGTTTAACAAGAAATTAATTTTAAGAAAATACTCCTCTAGTTTTAAAACAAGTTTTTAAGACTAGGATAGGAGTTTTTTTTATGTTATAATAAAAATAAGGTGAGGGTATGAAAAAGGGATTTGCACTTTTAGAAACGATGATTGCCATTGCTTTTTTAGCCGGGGCTTTGCTTCTTTTATATAGTACTTTTTCCGGGTTGGTTTTAAATGCGAAAAAAAATTATTTATATGATGATGTTGCCAATATTTATAAAACATACTATGTAAAAGAGTATTTAGAAATAAAAGATTTAATACCTAGTAGTAATGAGGCGATTCAAGAAATATCTTGCACAGAAATAGAGAGTTTATGTACTAATTTTAAAATTAAAAAAATTTATTTAACTAATTATGTTTTAAAAGAAGAAGAAAAAAATACTTTAGCTTCGAGTTTAAAAGATTATTTAAATAATTTAAGTGACGCGGGCGATTATTTAAAAAGATTAGTAATTGAATATGATATTGATAATAATAGCTTTTATGCTAATATAGGGGTGGAATAATGAATAAAAAAGGAATAACTATTATTGAATTATTAGTTAGTATATCATTAGTATCAATAGTATTATTACTACTTTTAAGAGTTATGTTTTCTTTAAATAATATTAATAATGCGTCTAATTATGCTTCAAGTGACGAAATTAGTCGCACTACAATTATCAAAAATATAGAAAATGATTTTTTAAACTTTAAATTAAAAGATTTAGAAATAAATAAATTAGCTAATAAAACCGAAATTAATTTATTTTATGAAAATAATACAGAAGAAAAAATAATTATTAAAGAAAAAGAACTTACTTATAAAGATACTTATTCTTTAGAAACAAATAAGGCTTATTATGATTTAGAACCAGTGATAATTAAACAAGCTTTAGACGAAGATTATTATTTAATTATGATTAAAATAAAAGTATTAATGGAAGACGAAAAAGATGCCGAAAAAGATGATATAGTTTTAACTTATGTAGGTTTAAAAAATAATAATGAGGATAATACTAATTAAAGTTTGCATGAGTCTTCCTTTAACAAAATTATTAAAATGAATATTAGTATCTTCTAGTAAAGCTTTTACTTGAGTATGAATACTTAAACCGCCAAAGGAAATAATAGTGAGGGCTATTATTTCTTTTAATTTAAATACAATATTTAAATTTTTTAAATGATTTAAACCATTAGTTATTTCTAAAAAACCAGAAATTAATGTTTTAAAGAAATAATTTAAAGGAATTAAATTAGTAATAATATAACTTATAAGCATATAAAAAATAATAGTACCTAATACGATTAAAAGAGTATTAATACTCCTAGTAATACTTTTAATTAAAGTATTACTTAAAGGTTCATGATTTAAAGTGGGCGCATTATTATTAATATTGGGGGCTTTATTTCTTAATATATAAGCAATTATTAAATTACTAAAGTAATGAATAAAGATAATTTTAAAAGTGGTTTGAAGAGAAAAAAGCGAAGAAAGCATGGAATATAAAAATAAAGGATTAGAAAAATAAGTAAAGTAAAGCATATGTTCGGCTTCTAAAACTGTTATTTTATGTTCATTAACTAAATTTTTTAAAATATAACCTTGAGAGGGAGTGCCACTTATAATACTCATTATTAAAACATAAGAGGTAATACCACTAGTTTTAAAAACTTTAGGAAATATTTTATTAAATAAGATATAAAAATAATAAGGAATATTTATACTAATTAAGATATCATTAATAATAAACATCGGAAATAAAGAAACAAAAACTTTTTTTAAAAATAAATTACTAGCATTAATAATAGTACTAGCAATGGCAGTATTATTTTTAAAAATAAAGATTATACTAATTATACAAATTAAAAAGAAAGTAAAGTCAAAGTATTTTTCTTTCATAAACGAACTCTTTTCGTGATATAATTTAATGGGTGATACATGATGTTTACTAAAATATATGAAGGTGTTAAAAATTTTATTAAAGAGAATTATAAAAGTCTAATTGCTTTAGCGATTATTTTTGCTTTATTTATGGTAGAACTCCCTTATGCGATTTATACGCCTGGGGGTGCAGTTGATTTAAACGAAAGAATTAAAGTGCAAACTGAATATGAAACAGAGGGCTCTTTTAATATGGCTTATGTTTCCATGGTCAGAGGTTCAGTTCCCTTTCTTTTAATATCAAAAATTCTTCCCGATTGGGATATTGTAAAAAAAGAAAGTATAACTTATGAGGGCGAAAATATGCAAGAAATGATGGAAAGAGAAAGACTTTATTTAAAAGAGTCTCAAGATGCCGCGATTATTAATGCTTATAAAAGGGCGGGGAAAGAAATTAAAATTACCAAAACAATTAATAATGTAAGTTTAATAAGTGAAGAAGCTAAAACTAATTTAAAAATTGGCGATAATATTATAAGTATTAATGACGTACCAGTTGATTCTTTAGAAACTTTACAAGATGTAGTTCAAAAGTTAGAAGCAAATGAGCAAGTTAATTTAAAAATTAAACGGAATAATAAAGAACAAGAAGCCTATGCGACTACTTATGAAACGAATGAGGGAATAAAAATTGGCGTCGGAATTATTCAAACTTATGAATATGATGTCGAACCTGATATTGATATTAAATCCAAAGAAAGTGAAATGGGCAGTAGTGGAGGTTTAATGATGAGCCTTACCATTTATAATAAATTAGTGCCCGAGGATATTACTAAAGGTAAAAAAATAGTAGGAACCGGCACTATTGCTTTAGATGGAACTGTTGGGGAAATTGGGGGAGTTAAATATAAATTAATTGGGGCAGTTAAAAATGAAGCAGATATATTTATGTGTCCAGAAAAAAACTATGAAGAAGCTTTAAAAGTAGCTAAAGAAAAGAATTATAATATTGAAATAATTAAAGTAAAAACTTTTGAAGAAGCTTTAGAAAAATTAGAAGATTTAAAATAAATATTGACGAAAAAGAGCTTAAAGAGTATTATAAATTATTGGTGGTATTATGGAATATAAATTAACAAAAACATTTATTGCCTTAGGAACAGCGACCACAATATTTTTAGGACTTAATTCTTTAAAAAATAATTTAGAAAGCCAAATTAAACCCAAATCGGAAACTGAATCTCAAGAAGAGGTAGTCGAAACTTTTAAAATAAGTGATTTACGGGTTTTGGATAGAAAATATGCTAGTGAAATAAAAGTTGGAACAGTTAATACTTTAAATGAGCGTTTTTATATAATGAAAGATACTCATGATTTAAAATATAAAAAATATGAAACTTTAGATAATACCGCGGTTGCTTATGTAGATTATAGTATAAGTGCTAAAGATGATTTATATTATCAAGTGGGGGCTTCAGTAAGTTTAATGCATAAAGATTTAGAGGGTAAATGTATAGGGACAGAGTTTTTAACTTTAGAGGGGATTTATACTTTAGAAGACTTTTTAGAAGCTAATAATTTAGCTTATTTAATTAAAGATAGTTATACCAAAGAAGAATTAGAAGAATTAAAAAAAGTAATTACTCCTTTAGAAGAAAAACCCCAAACTTATCTTTTAGAAGATTTACTTATTGTTAATTTTGCAAATAGAGCAGGTTTAGATAATTTATTACTAACAAGAGAGGGAAAAACTTTTGAAACCCGGGCTTTAATAAGTATTTTAGAAAAATATTATAATTTAAAAATACAAGAATATATTCCTTATAATATTTATAATAATTCTAGTAAAGCTTTTTTAATCACAAGAGAAGATGGCGAATTTTTATATATTTTTAAGGGAACAAATCCTTATTCAATTGAAACTTATTATTTAGGGGCTAATGAAATTATAGATTCTAGGAGCTTTTTAGAAGAAAATGAGCTTAATTCTTTAATAAAAACTAGTTATACTTTAGAAGATTTACAAGAATTATATACGAGCCTTGAACCAATTTTTAAGGAAGCAAGTTATCGACGAGTTTTAGAAAAATAATTTTTATTTTTGCTTAAAAAGCTCTTGAAAGTCATAGGATATTATGATATTATAAATTAGCAAGTGGACCTCTAGCTCAGTTGGTTAGAGCATCCGGCTCATAACCGGGCGGTC
>CANQYU010000013.1 GCA_947628145.1 uncultured Bacilli bacterium
GCTTGCAAATCACACAAAGGTATGAAATCTTCTTTTAAATAATTAAACATTTCCTCATATGTCATTTTACCATTAAATAAATTAGGATACTTATTTTTTAAATTAAACATTTTTCTAGCATCACCATATTTAAGTTCTATTAATCCATCTTTGTAAACAGCATCATCTGGAATTAATTCATTAGGTATATTTATTGATACATTAACGATTATTTTTTCATTTTATTTTGTTATATTGAATCGCAAAAAATACAATTTTTAACAAAAAAAGACCAAGATTATTAAAAATCTCAGTCTAATTTGAATTTATATAATTATTTTTTGAGTTACTTAATTTTAACTCTAATCTCCATAAAATCTTACAACATCATTATTATAAGTAATTATTTGAATAAATGTAGAACGCCTTTACGGACTATTTGTTCTCCTTTTCGCGTATAGCGGCTTGAGCGGCAGCAAGTCTGGCAATTGGAACTCTAAATGGACTACATGAAACATAGTCTAAACCAATATTATGACAGAATTCTACGCTTGATGGGTCACCACCATGTTCACCACATATTCCAATATGAAGATTTGGATTAGCTTTTTTACCTAAATTAATAGCTGTTTCCATTAACTTACCTACACCATTTTGGTCAAGTTTAGCAAATGGGTCACTTTCTAAGATTTTTTGAGCATAATATGAACCTAAGAATTTACCAGCATCATCTCTTGAAAAGCCATAAGTCATTTGAGTTAAATCATTAGTACCAAAGCAGAAGAAATCAGCTTCTTTAGCAATTTCGTCGGCAGTTACACACGCACGAGGAATTTCTATCATGGTACCAACTTTATATTCTAGTTTTTCTTGAGCATTTTTAATTTCTTCATCCGCTGTTTCTACAACGATTTTTTTAACGAATTGTAATTCTTTAACTTCAGAAATTAAAGGAAGCATGATTTCTGGAACAATATGCCAATCTGGATGTTTCTTTTGAACATTTATAGCCGCCCTTATAACAGCTTTAGTTTGCATACGAGCTATTTCGGGATATGTTACAGCAAGACGACTACCTCTATGTCCCATCATAGGATTAACTTCATGTAAGCTAGAAATTAAATTCTTAATTTCTTCAATTGATTTATTTTGAGCTTGAGCAAGTTTGGCAATTTCTTCTTCGGTTGTAGGAACAAATTCATGTAAAGGTGGGTCTAAATATCTAATAGTAACAGAATATCCCTCTAAAGCTTCGTATAACTCTTCAAAATCTTTTTGTTGGTATGGAAGAATTTTTGCTAAAGCTTTTTCTCTTTCTTCAACAGTATTGGCACAAATCATTTCTCTAAATGCCGCAATACGATTTTCTTCAAAGAACATATGCTCAGTTCGACATAAACCAATTCCTTCGGCACCTAACTCACGCGCTTTTTTAGCATCTTTTGGAGTATCAGCGTTAGTTTTAACTTTTAATTTCCGGAATTTATCAGCCCAATTCATAACTCTTTCAAATTCTCCCGCGATAGTCGCGTCAACTGTCTTAATTAGGCCATCATAAATATTACCAGTTGTTCCATCAATAGAAATAAAATCTCCTTCATGGAATGTTTTGCCGGCTAAAGTAAATTTTTTATTTTCTTCATCCATGATAATATCGCCACATCCAGAAACACAGCAAGTTCCCATACCACGAGCAACAACGGCAGCATGGCTAGTCATTCCTCCACGAACAGTTAAAATACCTTGACTTGCTTTCATACCAGTTATATCTTCTGGAGAAGTTTCAAGTCTTACTAAAACAACTTTTTCGCCATTAGCGTGCCATTTTTCGGCATCTTCCGCGGTGAATACAATTTTTCCACAAGCAGCCCCTGGAGATGCACCTAAACCTTTACCTATTGGTTTAGCAGCTTTTAATTCTTGAGGAGCAAATTGAGGATGAAGTAAAGTATCTAAATTACGAGGGTCTATCATGGCAACAGCTTCTTCTTCCGTACGCATACCTTCGTCAACTAAATCACAAGCAATTTTTAAAGCAGCTTGAGCAGTACGTTTACCATTTCTAGTTTGAAGCATGTAAAGTTTTCCGTGTTCAACCGTAAATTCCATATCTTGCATATCCCGATAATGGTTCTCTAAAATTTGACAAACTTCTTTAAATTGTTTGAAAGCTTCTGGGAATTTTTCGGCCATTTCCGTGATTTTCATTGGAGTACGAACGCCCGCAACGACATCTTCACCTTGAGCATTAGTTAAGAATTCCCCAAATAAACCTTTTTCTCCGGTTGCAGGGTCTCTTGTAAATGCTACACCAGTTCCACAATCGTCACCCATATTACCAAAAGCCATAGATTGAACATTAACTGCAGTTCCCCATGAATAAGGAATATCATTATCTCTTCTATAAACATTAGCACGTGGATTATCCCAGCTTCTAAATACAGCTTTAATAGCCCCCATTAATTGTTCTTTGGGGTCAGTTGGGAAATCTTTACCAATTTTAGATTTGTACTCTTCTTTAAATTGTTGAGCTAATTCTTTTAAATCATTAGCATCAAGTTCAATATCTTGAGTAACACCTTTCTTTTCTTTCATTTTGTCGATTAGTTGTTCAAAGTATTTTTTGCCAACTTCCATAACAACATCAGAATACATTTGAATAAATCTTCTATAACAGTCCCATGCCCATCTTGGATTATTAGATTTTTCAGCTAAAACATTAACTACTTCTTCATTTAAGCCAAGATTTAAAATAGTATCCATCATACCAGGCATACTAGCACGAGCACCACTTCTTACGGAAACTAATAAAGGATTTTCTTTATCGCCAAATTTTTTACCAGTTTCTTCTTCAAGTTTTAAAACGTATTCGTTAATTTGAGCTTGTATTTCGTCATTGATTTCTTTACCATCTTCATAATATTTTGTACAAGCTTCTGTCGTAATTGTAAAACCTTGAGGTACAGGTAACCCAATACTAGTCATTTCAGCTAAATTAGCACCTTTACCACCTAAAAGGTTTCGCATATCTTTGTTTCCTTCTTGGAAAGAATAAACATATTTTACCATATTTTGCCTCCTTAACAATGGTTTCTAAAATATTATAACAAAAGGCAATTAAACTCTCAATTAATCTAGGAAAATTTTACAATAAATAGACAAAAAAATTAAAGAAATATAAAAAAGTAGAGTTTTCACTCTACAATAAGTTCAATATATCTTGCCTAAACTTGAATAAGAAAAAGTAGTTTAGGCAAGATATTTTAACCAGTTATCACTACATAGGGATTATTAACTGTTCCATCTCCACCTGGTTCGAATGTTACATCTGCTTTTAGGTTGATTACTGGACGTACGCCTAAATGATTAGTTGCACTGTCGGTTTCAAATGAACCGCTTGAGTCCATTCCAAATATTACCGCATGATTATCAAAGTAAATTGGAGACATAGTCCAATAGTCTTTATCGTTATCAAGCCAATTATATGTTGTATAATTATCTTTATAGCCATATATTACACCTGCTAATGCTAATTCATCTACTGTTATTAATCCTACTGGGACCTCTAATGCTCCGTTTCCGTTTCCTTTTTCATTTTTATATGTAAATAAATCATTGGTATTACAATTTAAATCTGGCGTAACTTCTTTTTTACCCTCAAACGACGATTCACTATTTATAAATATATATTTTTCCCATCCAATATAAACTGTTTGTTGCGTATTTGTTCCATCTCCTGGAAATTTATCTGGTTTAGAATCTGCTAATCTTCTATTGTTGCAAAATCCTGTGCTTCCACTTATTTGATTTCTATATTTTTCTGCTATTCCCAGTCCTTTGTTATTAAAAGTTCCTGTGCCATTATACCAATTTTTAATATATGTTGCTATGTTATTTCCCTCTTTATTTGAGTGAGTTATATCATAGTCATTAGAACCTGGAGTACCAAAATAATATCCTACATATGTATTATCATTATTGGTTGCATTATAAGTTTCGTCTGTAGAGCCACTTATTTGCGTTTTTTCCCCTTTTGTATCTGAACAACGTGGTGTTGCACATTGATATATCATTCTTAATGTTCCATCACTGTTTATTCTTATGATTCTCCATGTATGGTTGGCAAATGTTACCCAGTTATCTGTAACATTTCCTCTAAATACATATGTGTAATCATTTTTTTCTGAATATTTAAATATTTTGTTAGTAGAATTTTCGTCATTTTTAGTAATGGGTGGAGTTAATGAAATTATTTCATAATTATTTCCTTTAGTGTTATTTAGTTTTCCTAGCATTATTTCTGATGGAGATAATTTGTCAAAATATAAATAACATTTAGTACCTTTATTTTTTATTTCTATGTTTAATTTGCCATCTTCATAAGTAAATACATCTTTTATTTGAGCTTCACTATCTGGAATTGTACAATAGCTTCGTTCATTTAATTTATATTCTTCTGTCGGAACTGTATCTATATCCACATCTTCCCCATCTTCTGTTTTATACATAGCTATTACATTTAAATCGGCCATACTATAATTAATAGTTCCTTTGGCAAGTTCTATACTTTCGGTATTTCTATAACTTGCTTTACTTGTCAAATAATTTATTAAGATAAATATAATTGCTGTTAATATTATTCCTAATATAAATGCAACTTTTACTTTTTTACTACTTATTTCTAATTTCTCTAATTTCATTTTCTTTTCCCTTTCTATTATCAACTATGTTAAAATTTTCTAACTTATATTTAAATTATAATATCTGCTATAGTTAAAGTCAAGAAAAATATAACTATTTCCGACACATTATTTTACAAATATATAATAAATGCGAAAATTGTTTTAGGTGGTTATCAATGTTTAGTACTGATAATATAAAAAAAATAAGAATGGAAAATAATAAAACACAGTTAGAAACTGCAAAAATAATGAAAGTTACTAGAAGTAGCTATGCTATGTGGGAAAGTAATAATGATATATTTCCTATTAAAAGACTAATAGATTTTTGCTATATTTTTGAAGTATCTTTAGATTATGCTTTAGGATTTAAAAGTAATATTAAAAATAATAATTTAATTGATAAAGATAAATCTAAATTAAGACTTAAAGAATTTCGAAAAGATAATAAATTAACTCAAGTGGAAATAGCTAGTTTTTTACATATTGACCAACCAACTTGGAGTGCTTATGAACGGGGAAAAAATTTAATTGGAACCCCTTTTTTATATATGATTTGTAAAAAATATAATATCTCTGCCGATTATTTACTTGGTAGAACTAATGAACCTAAATATCTAGACAATTAAAAACACCTAATTAGGTGTATTAATCAAGATTACTTATAGTTGCTCTTTTATATTCTTCACAAACTAAATCTAAATCTTTTATAAAGTTATTAATTTCTTCTTCATTATTAAGTCGAGCTCCACTGGCATATTTATGTCCCCCGCCATTATATTTAGAGGCAGTTGTATTAATAATGGGTCCATGAGAACGAATACTTACTTTATAACTTTTATTTTTAGCATCTTTAGTAATAAATGTCCAAACTATTACTTCTCTTATATAATTAAAACTGTTTATTAAGTTTGATGGTGTCGCTAAATCAACATTATATTTTTTAACTATTTCCGCCGGTATTACTAAATAGCCTAAACCATTTTCGGTTACTTGCATATTTAGGGCCAAATAACCTTGAAAACGAACTTCGTCAATGCTTCGGTCATAAAGATAACTATAAATAGAGGTAAAATCTAATTTACTTTTTTTAATTAATTCTTCAACAATTTTAAAAGTTTTAGTTGTCGTATAAGAAAGTAAAAATCTATCACTATCAGAGACTATACCTAAATATAAATTACCAGCTATTTTAGTATCTAATTTTAAAGGGCTATTTAATATTAATTCGGCAATTAATTGACACGTAGAACAAGAACTATCGTCAGTCCAATCAACGGGGCCTTTAATATCTTCCGCGGGATGATGGTCAATTTTTAAGATTTCTTTATATTTTAAATTTTCTATACCATCAAGACGATGTAAATTAGGGCAATCAAGAGCAATTAATAATACATCTTGATATTTTTCATTATCTATTTTATCTAAAATACCATAATATTTAAACTTAGATACTCCAAGACCGACTGCATAACATTCTTTATCAGGAAAAGTTAAGCGAATAGAATCTCTTAGAGCAGTTTCACTAGCAATAGCATCAGGGTCAGGACCGACGTGTCTAGCTATAACAATAACATTATATTCTTTTATTTTTTTATAAACTTTTTTTATTATATTATTATTAATACAAACCACCTACTTTATTAATTCGTAAGTATCTAAGGCAAGCATTAACTCTTCATTAGTTGGAATAACATAAACTGGGACACTAGACTCTTCCTTGGAAATTAGGCCTTCGTGTTTATCTAAATAACCAGCTATTTCATTATTTAAATCAAGGTCTACAAATATTCCTAAACATTCTAATTTAGTTAAAATAGCTTCTCTAAATTCGCGAGCATTTTCGCCTAGACCAGCCGTAAATACTAAAGCATCAACATGGCCTTCTAATTTTACATAGTATTTAGCTATATAATCAACTATCCGATTTACATACATATTATTTGCTAATGTAGCTTGTTTATTTCCCTCTTTCATGGCATTTTCAATATCGCGATGGTCACTAAATTCTTCGCTTATTCCAAATAAACCACTTTTCTTATTTAAAATAGTATCTACTTCTTCTAAAGTTTTTCCTGTTTTACTCATATAATATGGAATAATAGAATAATCAATATCTCCACATCTTGTACCCATGATTAAACCAGCATTAGGAGTAAAGCCCATCGTAGTGTCAAAACTTTTACCATCTTTAATACAACAAATTGAGCCTCCTGAGCCAATATGGCAACTAATTAAATTAACATTTTCTTTACCTAATTTTTCTTGCATTACTTTAGTTATATATTTATGACTAGTACCATGAAAACCATATTTCCGAATTTGTTCGTCTTTATACCAACTATATGGCACTGCGTATAAATATTCTTCTTCTCCCATAGTTTGATGGAAAGCAGTATCAAATACTCCGACCATCGGAACATCAGGTAAAGCTTCTTTAAAAGCTTTAATACCCATTACATTGGCGGGATTATGAAGAGGGGCTAAACTTGATAGTTCTTCAATTGTTTTAATTACTTCATCATCAATTAATACACTCTTAGCATATTTATTACCACCATGAACTATGCGATGGCCTACTCCATCTATTTCAGTTAAAGATTTAATAATTTTATTATCTAATAATTCTTTGATTAAAAGTTCGATGGCATCTTTATGATTTTTCATATCAATTTCTTTTTTGATTTTAGAACCATTTATTTTAATACTATATAAGCCTCCGGTTAAACCTATTTTTTCAAAATTTCCACTTATTAATTCTTGTTCTTCTGGTAAACTTATTAAATTAAATTTTAATGAAGAAGAACCAGCATTTACTGTTAATATTTTCATAAAACTCACTCCTTACATTTTTATTATACAAAAAAAATAGTAAATTTACTATCTTTTTTTATTCATTATTTTGTTTTTGATATTTGGCAACTAAAGTCATATTGCGAGTTGCCGTTAAACTAGTTATTATTTTATTTTGATATAACCAGTTTTCAAACTTATACCCTTCTTTTTCAGGAAGAGGTAATTCTTCTAATACCTCATTTTCTTTTAAAGTAAGAGGTTCAATTATATTACCCCCTAAAGTATCAAAAGAAATAGTATAAGTATTCGTGGCTAATTCTTGCCAAATAGCATTAAGAGTATAATCTTGATTAATTTCTAAGCTTAAATCAAAGGGAGTATCGTTTAAATACCAACCAACAAATTTATAATTTTCTTTGGTGGGAGTTGGAAGCTTTTCTAAAGAGTTATTTTCTTTAATTAATATGCTTTCTACTTTAGAGCCACCATTAGAGTTAAAACGAATATGATATGTTGGAGTATTTAAAAATTGATATGCTTCATATACAACAAAAAGAAAAATACTTATTAAAATAAAACCAAATAAAAATCTTTTCATATTATCACATTTTATAGTTTTAAATATTTTGCTTTTTTTATACATTTATTAAAAATATTCGCGATAAAATAATGGAAATTGAAGAATTAATATTTGAGACCTTTGACCTTCTATAACATAGCCATCAGGGTTATATTCACATATAATGGAATTAGCTTCGTTATAAAACCATACTAGAGAATTATAATCATTCGCATCAGAGTTGGAAATAGGAACAGCATTAAAAACGTACATATCTTGAAAATAAGTCAAAATATTATTTATTTCTTCCTTATCCGTTATTTCTTTATATATAGAATATTATAATTATTATCATTTGCTAAAGATTTGAAATCACCATTTTCGTCTTCTTTTAATAGTACAATTTTGGTAGTATTATTTAATTCTTGTTTTAATGTTTCGGCCATCTTATTTTGCTTTTCTTCAATACTTTTAGTTGTAGTAGTACATCCTGATAAAAGGAAAATTATACTAAGAAAAAGAATTAATAAATTTTTAAATTTCATATTATTTACATCCTTTAATTAAACTGGCAGATATTTAAGTCTGTGGTTAGTAAAATATTTGCATCGCCATTAGCAACATATATTTTATAGTCTTCATAGTTTACAGATTTTATTTTTTCGTATTTAGCTTCTAGTTTAGTAGTTATTTCTTCTAAAAGAGGAGCATTACTAGATTTAATAATAAGATAAAAATCACCATTGGCATTCATTTTTAAATAAGAATAATCTAAGTTTGTTTCGTCTATTTTTATTAAAGAAGAAAGAGCTTTCTCTTCTATATCACTTAGATTAGCTATATAAGCTTCTAATCTACTTTTTAAACAATTAATTATTGGTTTAGCACTTTCGGATACAGAAGAATTAATTATTTTTAATAATTCTAAACTATCTTCTTGATTTAAAATTATTTCTTTTTCAGTGGTTGTAATATGTACTTGATAAGAAGATATTTCATAATAAATTTCTATTCCATAAGAAATATCCTCAATGATTAAATTATAAGATACAGTTGTATTTTCATTTTTAGGAGAAAATTTATATTTATTAAATAAATTTAATATAAACTCAGATGGCTCTAAACTAAGAGAAATAATCGTCGAAGAATTTGGTTCTTCAATAGCTACTTTTTTAGAATTATTAGATACAGGACATGCATATTTAACAGTTTTAAATAAAGTTGTTTCTTCTTTATTATTGCACTTATAATGATTTACAAATAAACCTTTATCTATATAATCAGTGGCTCCCCCATCTAAATTATCTCTTATTTTTAAGATGGGACTATTATTAAATACTTTTGCTTGAAAAGTATCAAGAGCAATTATTCCAATTAAACTTATTATAACAATTAAAGTAATTTTTAAACTTTTTTTCATAGCTTCCTCCATTTTTAAATAATTTATTATTATAAGTATAACATTTATTAATGAACTTGACAATTATTATAATTTTTAAGTTTCTTATCATAATTAAAACATTTTGACCGGTATAGTTATCAATAATAATTATGAAATTATTGCATTAAATAAGTATTTACTTTCTAATTAGTAGTAACATTAAATAATTATTTAGTAAGACAGTTTCCAAATATGGCAACTGTTATCAATTTAATTAAGCCATTTCATATTCATAAATGACAGAATTTTTAGGATTAAAGGATAAAAAATCAGTATTTTCATCATAACCTATTAAATTAAAATGTGAAGCTTTTATAAAACTGCCATGAGAAATTATTAAAATTGTTTTATCGGGATACTCTTTTCTTATTTTATCTAAAAATTGTTTGGCTCTAGATAAACAATCTTGTAAACTTTCTATATTATGAGAACGAGCATTTAGTTGGTAATTCCATTGCTGCTTAATTAAATCAAAATTAATTGGTTTCCCTTCATAATCACCAAAACATCTTTCTACTACACTCGAATCATAAATTATTTGTACTTTATTACCCACCAGTATTTCAGCAGTTTGCTTGGTTCTTTTTAAAGGTGAGCAAATACAAACATCTATTTTACTAAAATCTATTTTACCAACTAATTCTTGAGTTTGTTTAATGCCTTCTTCATTTAATGCAATATCGGGTAGTTCCTTGTAGCAATCCTTTAATATTCCAATCAGTTATACCATGTCTAATAATATATATTTTATTCATTTTTTACCTCTTTTAATTTATTTAATTGTTCTTTCCTTTTTTCAATTATCCGTATATTTTCCTAAAGATTATCATAAAATCATAAGTGCGTGTTCCATTAAACTTTTCTTTACAATATTATCTTCTAACTTATTAATAGAAAAAGTTTTATTACCGGCATAATTAAGAGATGCTCCACAATGATAAATTTCTTTTTGGTCTAAAATAATATATCTATCATGAAAATCATTATTATAGACCACTTTTAAATTTTTATATTGCTTTTGATATTTATTTATATCTATTTCTTTTAATAAGCCTTTACTCTTACATATTATAGTTACATCAGTTTTTAGGTTTCTTATCATATCTAAAACATTTTTATCCGCATAGTTATCAATAATAATTATGTTGTCGTGAGCTTCTTTTAAATTATCAACTATTTTGGAATAGGCGTTATATATTTGACCATTAAAATAAATTTCATGAGTTTTTTTCTTTTCTTCAATTTTATTAAAATAGTCTTGTAATAATTTAATAGCTTTGTCATGTTGTATTACTAAATCATTAATATATTTTTGCTGAAGCAACTCATTAGAAATATATTTTCGCATTAATACAAAAGCATCCATGATAGCAATACTTACTTTTGTAGCAACATTAGATTTTATAATAGTCGCAAGCATAGCTACCCCTTGTTCTGTAAAAACGCGAGGATTTTTATATTTGCCTCCACGAGTTTCAATATGATTATTTTTTTGGTCGCAAATTGCGACCAAAAAAAATTTGCTTTCTTGGTTCGTCAATTTAAAACAAAACCTTTCTGGAAATTTTTCAGAATTTCTTCTTACAGCTTCATTAATTCGTTTAGTCTCTACCCCATAAAGTTTGGCTAAATCAGAATCTAGCATAACTTGCTTTCCTCTTATTTCAAAAATCATGTTTTCAATTTTTATTTCTGTTAATGTATTAGTATTCATATTTTATTGCATCCCCCTTACTGTAATTATAATATAGCAAATATATGTTCGAGTGTCAATAAATATTTTTAATTATTTTTTGGAGATATTTAAAACTATACCTATACTTAACATACTTACTAGTAAACTAGAGCCGCCATAAGAGAAAAATGGTAAAGTAACGCCAGTGACAGGAATTAAACCCACGACTACAGCAAGATTAAGGCTAGCTTGAATTAAAATACCAAAAGCTAGACCAAAAGCTAAATATTTATAAAATAAATCATTACATTTTAAAGCTATTTTAAGCATTCGATAGAAAATAAAAGCAAAAAAAGTACAAACAACAATTACGCCTAAAAAGCCAAATTCTTCACTAATAATAGAAAAAATAAAATCTGTTTGAGGTTCGGGTAAATAAAAATGCTTTTGACGAGAATTCATGAAACCTTGACCTAAAAGGCCACCTGGGCCAATAGCATAAAGACTTTGAATTATTTGATACCCACTGCCAAGAGGGTCGCTCCAAGGGTTTAAAAAAGATATTATTCTTTCCATCCGATAAGGTGCGGCGATAATTAAACCTACTATTCCTAAAATACCTAATAATCCCAGTTTTACAAAAAAAGATATTTTTAGTCCCGAAACAAATATTAAACAAACTAAAGTAAGAGTAATAACCATGGCGGTTCCAAAGTCTGGTTCAAGCATAATTAATAAGAAAAATATAGCAATTACTAAAAAAATTGGTAAAGCTCCTTTTTTAACATCTTTCATATTTTTTTGATTATTAGCTAAATATTTAGCGGTGAATATTATTAAACCTATTTTAGCAAATTCACTAGGTTGAATACCTAAACCACCTATTCCAAACCAACTACGAGAACCATTACGAATACTTCCTATGCCAGGGATTAAAACTAATATTAATAAAGCAAAACAAATGGCTAAAATTAAATTAGCTTTCTTTTTTAGAATACTTAAATCAAGTTTAGTAGTAATTAAAATAACGATAATACCTATTAAGAAAAATAAAGTTTGTTGCTTAACATATTTTAAAGGATTATTAAATTTAAATTCAGCCCAAATAGAACTAGCCGAATAAATCATAATAATACCAAAAATACAAATTATTAAAGTTAAAAAAAATAAGATATAATCCATTCGTTTCTTTTTCATAATGCCACCTATAATATATTTATGGCAAAATTATTTTTATAGAACGATTAATCTTATTTATAACCATACGCCATATGTAATGGCTGCCATCGCTAAGATTAAACCAGCGACCCAAAAATATCTAACAATATCTTGTTCATTCATGCCTAATACTTCAAAATGGTGATGTAAAGGCGCCCTTTTAAAGACTTTTTTATGAAATTTACGAATAGCTATTATTTGAATTAAACTACTTAAAGTTTCAATAACAAATATGCCCCCAATTAAGGCTAAAGATAGTTCATGGCGAGTTAAAATAGCAATAGTGGCTAAAGCGGCGCCTAGAGCCAGAGAACCTAAATCGCCCATAAAGACTTTAGCCGGATGAGCATTAAAGACTAGAAAGCCTAATAAAGCTCCCGCTAAAACAAAACAGAAAATAGCTATTTCTTGGTAGCCTTCAAGCCAACCGGTATTCCAGGAGATAATTCCATAAGCAAAAAAAGCAATGGCACTTAAACCCGCGGCGAGGCCATCTAAACCATCAGTAATATTGACCGCATTACTAGTTCCAACAAGTAAGAATAAAATAAATAAACCAAAAGTCCAACCTAAAGGAATATTAATACCTAAACTAGTAATTACTAAATCAGATTTACCACCATTACTCATAAAAATATAGAAAAAGACTAAAGCTATAAGCATTTGAATTAAAAGCTTAGTAATAATGGTTAAACCTTTATTATTATGAAATTTAATTTTAGTATAATCATCAACAAAGCCTAATAAAGCATAAGATATAAAAACAAAAATTAATATTATTAAACTATAAGATATTTTAATACTCCCATTAATATAAAGTAAAAATAACGATATTAAAGTGGGAATAATAAAAATTAAACCCCCCATGGTCGGAGTACCCTCTTTTTTTAAATGTCTTTCCCCGATAAAATGACTAACATATTGGCCAATATGAAATTTTTTTAAGAGAGGTATTAATATGACACCCGTGATAATAGCAAGGATAAAACCTAATAATAAAGCCATGGCTGCTTTAGCAAGTATTAACATAACCCACCTCTTTCTTTTATTAATTATACTACTTATTATTTTAAATTTCTTTAATTTGCAAGTTATTTGACATTATATTCACAATTTAACCTAAAAGGAGTTTAATAGTTTCTCCTTCTTTAGCATAATAACCAGCTTCGGGTGATTGATATATAACTTTAGTTCCTGTGCCGGAATATTCTATTTTAAAACCTTTTAAAGCTTGGGTAGCTTCTTTTTTACTCATGCCAATAACATTAGGTAAAATATAATATTTAGTATCAAGCCAAGTATATTCACGAGCCATGCCTTCTTTACTTGGAGGAATATTTAAGATTTCGATTGCAGAGGTTAAAACATTTTTAGCGATGGGTGCGGACACTACTCCCCCATACTGAGTTACACCTTTAGGATTATCAATAGCAACATATACAATTATTTCTGGGTTATTCGCAGGCATAAAACCAATAAAAGACAAAATATAATTACCGGATAGATAACTACCATTATGGACTTTTTGAGCGGTACCAGTTTTACCTCCAACCCGATAATTTTCAATATAAGCATTTTTACCACTTCCATTAGCAACAACACTTTCAAGAGCGTATCTAACTAAAGAACTAGTCTCAGGACTAATAGGATGCCCCGTTATTTTAGGCTCAACTTTTTCAATTAAACTATTAGTTTCACTTTCAAGAAAGCTATCTACTATATAGGGAGTATATAGATTTCCCCCATTAATAGCCGCGGATACTGCCCTAATTTGTTGGAGAGGAGTAACACTTATTCCTTGACCAAAGCTAGTCGTCGCGAGTTCAACCGGACCCATTTTATTTACATCAAATAAAATACCAGAAGACTCCCCATTTAAATCAATTCCTGTTTTAGAACCAAAACCATATTTATGGATATAACTCATAAGTTTTTCAGCGCCTAAAGTAGAACCTATATGAACAAAACCAGGGTTACAAGAATTTTCCACGACTTGAAGCATAGTTTCGGCTCCATGACCTCCAGCTTTCCAGCAATGGATAGTGGCACCATCAACATTAATTGAACCGTCATCATAGAAACTATCTTCAAAAAGATTAATAGTTTTTTCTTCTAAAGCGGCACTTAAAGTAATAATTTTAAAAGTAGAACCAGGTTCATAGGTCATCCATATTGGTAAATTACGATTAATGATTTCATTACTATAATTTTGATAACTATTACTATTAAAAGTAGGACGCGAAGCCATCGCTAAAATTTCGCCAGTTTGGGGGTTCATAGCCATAATTAAACCTTGTTCGGGTTCATATTTAGCCATCGCATTATCTAATTCATTTTCTATTACCATTTGTAAATCCATATCAATAGTAAGTTTAAGCGTAATACCACTAGTTGGAGCTTCGTAGACTTCGGTTAATTCTAATTTATTACCTTTACCATCTGAAAAATATTTAATTGCGCCATCAGCGCCTGTTAAATAGTCATCATAATAAAGTTCTAAACCTGATAAACCTTGATTATCAATCCCAACATAACCTAATACATGGGATAACATTGTTTCATATGGATAAAACCTTTTACTTTCTTTTAATAGATAAACTCCATCATAATTTAAAGCATTAATTTTTTCGGCTATTTCGTAAGATAGTTGACGGCCTTCGGGATGAATTCTTTCAATTGAGGTTGATTTAGTAACATGTTCTAACATATCTTGATAATTAGAATTAAGAATATTTGCTAAGTCTTTAGCCACTTTTTCTGGTTCATGAATTTGTCCGGGAACAACCACTAACGATACGGTAGTAACATTACTAGCTAAAACTTTACCATTTCTATCGACAATAAGACCCCGATTAGCTTTGATAGGAAGCTGCCTACTCCATAAGTTCTCGGCTAAAGTATTTAATTTTTGGTAAGAAAATACTTGAATATAAAAAACTTTAATAATAATCGCAATTAAAATAAAAAGAGAAACTAAAAAAACAAATCTTATTCGTTCGTGGATTTCACTAAAAAACATGATATCACCTAAATTAATTATATGTAGCTAAAAAAAAGTTAGAAGATTTATTTCTAACTTAGTTTTGAAAATTATTCTCCCCCAATTTCCGAGTCAAAAGTTGGTTCTTGTTTTGGAGAGTTTTTTATTTCTTTAGGAGTTTCAAGAGGAATTTCGGGTAATTCTTCTTCCTCATTAGGTAAAGTGATTTCAGGTTCTAATGTTTCTTCGAAAGAATTAGGTAGTTCATTTGGAGAACTTTCCGGAAGATTGATAGACTCATCTAATTTTGGAATAACAAAATCAGTTATAGGTTGCTTATTGGTACTATCATATACTTTATTAATAAAATCATTAGTTCCATTTTTTAAAGCATAGAATAATTCTTTTCTTAAAGCTGTACTATTTTTATATTGCCGAGCTTCCGAAATTAATTCATTCCGTTTTTTAGCAGCTTCATCCGTATTATCGGGATACTTAGCCCAAGCCGCTTCTTCGACCTCTTTAACATGATTAGCATCCGCCTTTAGAGCTTCATAAAATTGGTTAAAGGCGTCATTTACAGAAATAATTTGAATATTTTCAAGATTAGCTTCTACTTCGGCAAAACGCATATGTTTATACTTTTTAAAAGTCATGTCTTCGTCCGAGGTAATTGTTCGTAAAGCCATTAAATCAGTTTTATAATCTTTAAAACCATTATATTCTATAGAATGAATATTACTAAAATATTCTATATAGCCATCAATATAACCTTTATAACCTAACATTTCATAAGCAAACCATTTAATACTATAAGAGTCGGGGCGGCCATAATTATTATGAGGTTGATACCAGTGGGCTTTCGTAATACCCTCGCCACCATATCTATTATCCGTATAAGTCGAATAAATTACTCCGGGGAATATAACTAATTTATTAGTATATAAATCATCGAATGTATTTAAAGACATTTGGGCAAATTCAGCCGCGGAAATAGTTTGATATACAGTATATTTATATTGTAAATATTGTTTACTAGCACTTTGGTATTCTTCTTTGGTTAAGTTAGGATATGAAGCTTGAACTGCAATATATGATTGTTCTTCCGGAGTTAAAGCTAAAAAGGCTTTTCCCTCTAGGTAATCAATTATATAGATAGTATCAAATAATTTACCATAGAAATCTTTAATTTCTGATAAGCTATCAATACGTTCAGGGGTAAGATTAGAACCAATTTTGGTGTTAGGAGCAAAAGTTCTTGATAAATTCATGACAATATCATTTTCGCCAAAGGCTTGCATTAAGTTACTATCCGCATAGTCTTCTCCCCCAGCATCAAAACGACGGCCATAGTTTTTAAGGAATAACCGAGCATCAATATTATGGGCGGTTTCATGAGACCAGGTATGATAAGTATACTCAGAACCTTCCTCTAAAACTCCATCCATAACTCCCTCGACACGCCAAATAATATATGCTCCATTAGCTGTCGCCGCATTATAATCATTATAAGCCCATTGACCTAAAACCTCATTAAAATTCTTATGGAATGGTTCTTCAGTTGAATAAGGGTTTTGGAAAGTTAAAATACCATTTAAATCATAAGCATATCTTTTATCAATTTGAACAGTATGAATATCGTTAAAATATTTAGCACTTTCTAATATTTTAGAAGCTGTTGTATAATATGTCTCCATTCGATTAGCATAGCTTTCAATACGGTTAATTAAAGCTTGCTCTTTAGTTTCGTCAAAAGGATTATCAATATAAGTTCTTTGGGCACCAATAATAAATTGAGTTGGCGTAGAAATAATATACGCGGCCCTTTCGGGAAGAGTTAAAATTGGTAAAGCATAATTATACCAGCTTACTTTAGTTACTGTATCAGGATTACTAATATGTGACCATAAGGTGTAAGTTATATCATCCCGCTCTGGGACACTAATTTCTGTTAAATAACCTTTAAACGCTTTTGCATACCACTCAGCAGGTTCTTGTTCCGTTAATTCTTTTACAAAATAGGCTAAGAAATCCGTAATATTTTCCAGATTAGTATATTTAGCAAAGAGACGATTATAAGTATTATTAGTTTCATTAGTATTAATATTATTACTATTAGATAGGAATTGATTAGCTATTTCTAAAGCATTTAGATTAGAACTAAAACCTTGTAAACCAAATAATACTAAATCATTTAACATTACCCCATCAAGAGAAACACTATAAAAACGTTTAAAGTAATTATAGGTATATAAAACTTTTTCTAATTTTTGAGATTTCTTAATTTCTTTTTCTAAATATTCATCGATAGCTTCATTATTAGTCGTATTAGTATAATTACTATTAGATAAATATTTTAATACAAATTCTTTTAATTCTTTTTTAGTTACCTCATTATAATAATCACGATAAATTCGACTATCCGCGGTTGGTGTTAAAGTGTCTAGATTATTTTCATATGTTAAATTAGCTAAGTAATTAGTTAAATTATTAACTAGTTGAGAGGCTTCATTAATTATATAATGATTATAAATATAATCAATTTTAAGACTAGAAATACGATATATAGCTAAATTATTAGTGGTTTTATCAAAACGAACCTCATATTCGCTTTTTTCATTATTTTTAAAAATTAGTTTTAATTTCTTTATTTTATTAGGTTGAGAACTAGTTAGATAGGTAACAATATTACCATTTTCATCAATAGGGATAATATGGAGGAGTTCTACTTGAGCTAAAATTTCGGTCTCCGGAATAGCTAAAGCACTTTCTACAATTTTTTTACTATCAAAATAAGGCATTAATAAAGCTAAATTATTATATAATATTTCTTTATTTTCATCATACATATCTTCTACTTCAGCCATATTTAATTTACTAGTTTTTTCTATATTAAAGGTTGGATAATTATCCCAAGAAATATTTTTTAAATTCCATATTTCGGGAGAAAAATTAAGGATGTTTTGAACCAGAGCGGTATTTACAACCGAAGCAGGAATGTAATTAATAACAGCGTTAGTACTTTCAGGAATACTATCCACGACTTGATAATTATTAGTAGAATTTTTAGTATAATTATTGGCTAAACCATTACGGAAACCAGTACTTAAAGTAAGATTATCTTTAACTGTTAAATTACCCGTATAAGAACAAGCTAAAGAACAAGATACTCCCCCACTATTGGACATTTTAACTTTAGTAAAGCTATGAGAAATAGTCGAATTACCTAAAACATCGCCGACTAAACCACCAATAAAGTTCCAATTGCCAGACATATTTCCCACCGCATAACTATTTTCAATGGTAGAATTTTCAAGAATGCCAACGAGGCCACCAACTTGTTGTAAATTAGTGCCGACACTTAAATTGAAATCTTTAACCCGACAATTAGAAATTGTAGAAGATATAGCACGACCAATTAAGGTACCAGTTTGAGCTTCACTACCACTTTTAGAGTAACCACTTATTAAAACTTTGGTAATTGTGGCAACTTTCGCAGTATTAGCTAAAGCTCCATGCGCTTCACTTGATGGAAAGAGGACATTATTAATTTTTAAGTTTTTAACTGTTCCTTTATTTATATTATCAAATAAAGGTTTAGTTAAATTTTTAATGGTATAGCCTTGACCATCTAAAGTACCACTAAAATCTATATTGATATAAGCATTATCTGAGGTAGTATAAGTAGATGCATCAAGGTCGCCTGTTAAAGTAAAGGTTTCATGAGGATTATTTTTTATTTCTTCAATAAAATGGGCAAAAGTTTCGGGATGATTGGCATTAATCGCTAAGCCTTCCTCATTAATAGGGCCAAAATCAATTATTAAATTTTCGGATTTTTGACCATTTTGAGTAACATTTTTATAATCTAAAACTAATTTTAAATGAGCATTTTCCACATAAGCTTTAAGTATTTTAACATGAATAGTTGGCATGTCTTCTAATTTAAGTTCGACAAAGTAAGAAGATAAATTAGCTTCAAGTGTACTTAATAATATTTCGTCTTTTAATTCAGTTTTATTTTCTTCCTGCTGATAGAGATTTATATCTAAAATATTTTTAATAGCTATATTATTATGAGCAAGAGAAATTACCTCGTCTAATAACTTAATATCTGAATAATAATTATTATTGTCTAAAGTACTATCTAAGTCATAACTAGCTAAAACTGTTATATAATATCTTTCTAAGTTTTCAATAGGTGCAAAAGATAGATTTTCATTAAATGGTAAAGTTTTTAATAAAGTATGATTTTCGTCATAAATATTAACTTTAATATTAGCATAATTAGAAATAGTTTCGTCTAAATCTTTAAGGGAAAAATGCATATTAATCGTATCATTAGCTAAAGAATAATCAAAAGAACTAATACTAGCTGGAGTTTTTAAAATTTCAAAATTAAGAGAAACTGGCTCTTTTAAAGTAATAGTTTTACCATTTGTTAAGGTTACTTGAGAAATAGTTAATTCTTTTACCCCGGCGGTTTTAGAGCTTTCTAAAGTAATATAATAACCAGTAGAACTTTTAGTTATAGCGTATGCTTTATTATTAATTAATACTTGTGAAACATCTAAATTTAAATCGGAAGATAACCCAGTAATATTAAAGTTTACTTGAATAGGTTCTCCTTTTGCAAAATATTGATTATTATTTTTACTTACTATATTTACATCAGTTAGTTTAAGGTCATTATAAAAATCAGTCGTATATAAACCATAATTAACGGAATGAATTAAATGGTGGACATATCTATTTTTATTTTCTTCTTCAACTAAAGTATTAGTATCTAAATCATAAGTACCATAAAAATTTAAAGTAAAGTTTTTATCAGGATAGACATTTTCAAAAGTTATTTTATTATTTCCCCGATTAATAGTTTTAGACTCAGTATTAAATTCTAATTCCCCGATTTCAAAACCACCTTTATCATCCACAACATTGAATTCAAAAGTAACGGTTTTTTGATTATAGTCTTCAGCAATTACTTTAAAATCTTCAATAGTTGGAAGCGATTTTAAAACATCTATTTGGGTAATATAAGGAGTAACTGAGAAATATTCTTGTGTTGTTCCTTGATAATTTTCCGCCCGTAATTTAATTCTGGTTGCTTTTAAATCAATTATTCCCGATTCACTAGGAACAGTAAAACTAATAGTTGAGGTATAGTTATTACCCTTAGCTCCATCATAATTTAAACCATTAATAGTTATACCAGCTAGTTCACTATATTTATTTTTAATACTATCAGAAACATAAGCTTGATAAGTAATTGTATATTTAGGTTCTCCCTTAGTGGGATAAAGTTCTTTGGCTTGAGCACTGATAATATAAATTTCAGCTTGAGTTATAATTTCTTCTTCACCAATAAGTTCAGATTGATAATCATGTCTGTCGGTTCCTAAATTAACATCCGCGAGAAATTTAATTTTATAATAACCATCATTACTACTTGCATAAGATAAAGTTACATTTTCTTGGGGATTTAGAACATCAACTTGGGAAACTATTTTATCGGTAGAATCAACTAAAACTGCTTTTAAATTAATTAAAGCTTCGTCTTCGTCATTAAATTCATAAGAGGCAGTAAGAGTTTTATTATTTGACTCATCAGTAATATTTATATATTTAACCGTAGGCATTTTCTTTAAAACATTATAAGTTAAAGTATTAGTATTATAATCATTTTCACGAGTAAAGTTTTTTAAATTATCCAGAATGACTTTTTCAATATCAAGATGATATTTACCATATTTAGAGGTATCTAATTCATTTAAAGCGACTTCATAATAATTTTCTTTTTGTAAAGTTACTTTATAATTTTGGCCATTAACAACAATAGATTCTACCGCAAAGCCGAAAGCATTAGTGCTATTAAAAGTAATAAGGGGTTTAGCATCTTTTTGAATAGCATCAGTTATAGTTACATTACTAATCGTAAAATCATAGTTTTTAGCCAGAGTAAAAGAATGACGATATATTTCTTTATTTTCAAAATAATAAGTTTGGTCATTATTATTACCTAAATTATAAGTCGCGTAAATAAAAATTGTATAAGTTTTATTATAAGAAAACTCCTCATTAATATGATTATTCTTTAAAAGTTCTTCTGAAATAATTTGATTACCCTCTTCGTCAATAACGAGGATTTTACCCTCGATGAAAGCTTGGTCAATATCTTCAAGAACAAAGTTTAAAGTATTATTTTCATCATTGACCTCAAACATATCGACATAAGGAAGAGCTTTTAAGACGGTTTTTTTAATAACTAATTTCGTATCTATTAGACGGTGATTACTAAGTTTTACTTTGGTAAAAACAAATTCTTGTTCTCCAGTTTGAGTTAGAGCATCTAAAACTATACTATAATAATCGCCATTATTAGTAACGGGATAAAATTTATTATTAACCATGACCTCTTTTATTTCTTCTTGAGGGCTTACCGTCGCATAAAAGTTTAAAGTAGCTTTAGTTTTGGGAAGCGAAGAGCTTTCGTCTTCATAAGCTCTTAAACTAACTTTATAATTAGTATTATTAGTCGTATCTTTAACACTATGGGCTACGTCTGTAACGTCAACATAGCCATCATTATTTAAATCATAATCTGGAGAAACAGAAGGCTCTTCATTTTTAGAAGAATTATTATTATTTTTAGAAGGAGTTTTATTGTTTAAAGGTTTAGTAGTTTCTTTAGGTTCTTCTAGTTTAGTTCCTTCAAAATCAAGCAAATATTTTAAAACCTCTTGAGCATCTTCATAAGTTTTTTCACCATCATTATTAACATCTTTTTTAGCAATATTATTACTTACTAAATAAATAAAGGAACCAGTTAAAATAACAAAAAGAACAAAATAAATATTTCTAATTACTTTTTTTTCTTTTTTAAATAAACATAAAATAATTAACCCAATTAAAGTTAAACCAAGAGCGATTCCTGTTTCAATTAAAATAGGTTTATTAGTAAAAGTTTTAAGAATAGTTTCTTGGGTTTCCATTATTTCGTTAGGTTCATTAGTGGGTAAAGTTTCCCCCTCCAAGGCATCACGGGTTACTAAAAGAGTTAAAGAAGCCGCCGACAAAATTTCTTTAGTTTCACCATCGGAGGCAGAAATATTAGTTAAAGCAATATTCGTTTCCCCAACATCAGGGTTTTCTTTAACTTTTAGTTTGATTTGAAATATTTCATTATTGATAGTTCCAATTTTATTGATAATTCCAAATTTATTAGTTTTGGCATTATAATTTATTTCGGTCGTGTCATTTAAAGCAGTAAAGCTAGTAGTTTCTATTTCTTCAAAAACATTCGGTGCATAACTTAAAGTAGCCATTAAAGCATAAAGTTCTAACTCTTCATTAGTTTTAGCAGTTAAAATTATTTCATCTCCCGGCTCTAAATCAGTTTTGTTAGCAATTAAATTAATACTTGTTTGGGCATAAATATTAAAAGGAATAATAAGTAAAATTATACTTATTAAGAAACTATATATTATATTTTTATACTTCATAAATTCACTTCCTTATCAAATTCAAAATTATATTTGTATTTTAATATATATTATAATTATTTGCAACTGGGACTATAAAACTTTCAAAATATTATATGAAGCAAAGTTAATTTTGAGGTTAATTTCGGCCCATTTTAATTAAAGTTAAAAAATCTTTTTCTTTTAAGAATGTATTTTCTAAAAGCATTATTTCTTCTAAAGAATAATAACTATCATATATTAAACAATAAAAAATTGTTAAATTATTATAAGTAGAAAATTTACTTAAATTAGTTAAAAATCTTCTTTTAGATATTAAAATACCAGCAATATTTAAAAAATAATTATTTTCTTCATATGGCTTTAATTCTTCAGGGATAGAAACTTGGTGGTAATTAGAACTTTGAAACTCTTTTTTTAAAGATGAGGGAATTAATTTTTCTGAGGTTTTAAATATTTCTTCATTAGCTAAAGCTTCTAAAGGAATATTTAATAAAGTCGCTATTTTATAATTATATATTTGATTTTTAGAATAATTTAAAACATCTAAACTAGGTTCAATAACTCCTAATTCAAAAGCTAAATCTATAATACTTTGTAAATCAGGCTCTTTTAGAAAATTAATAAGATTAGTTGATTTAGTAATATTTAGCCCATAACTAGTTAATAAAGCTAAATTTTGAGCTACAATTGGACTTAATAAAATTTCTAAACTATTATGATAATTTTTGATATTAATACCATTATTTTTTAAATTAGTTATATTGGTTAAAAGAAGATTAATAAGTTCTTCGTCTTTAAATATAAGAGCTAAATGATTACTTAAAAAGTCTAAACTGATATAGCCCTCTTTTATTAAATTTTCTACTTTTAATAAGTTATCTAAATTGATTTTAGGTAAAAATTTAAGAGGAATCATTAAATTTAATTCTTTTAGAACTTTTAAAATAGTTTCAATATCAGAATAACTACTCTTTTGTAATTCTTCTTTGGAAGCTGGTTTTAAAGTTTCATAATCATAATTATATTTAGCTAATAAATAAGTTAAATTAGACGGAGTTGGAGTTTTTAAAGATTCTAAAGTAGTAACTAATTCTTCATAATAAGTTTTATTGTGCTGAATTATATAATCAAGAAGAGAATTTTCTAAGTTCTTTTCGGGACATAATGATAATAATTCTTCGGCATTAGTTATTTCTTTAGGTTCTTTTAAAGCCTTAATTAATTCTAAGATTTTTTGATTTTTCTTGTTTATTTCCTTTTCTTTATGATTAAAATTGTTCATTATTTCCATATACCGAAAATATAATTTTTCCATGTATTCGGAAAATTCGGAGATTTCTTTATAATTATTAATAAAACCTTTATAAGCTTGACGGTCCGGGACTAGAGATATTTTAAGAAATTTTTGGAAAGATTGGACATAATCATAAAAATTTAAAGCCGGAGTTAAAGCTTCTTTAGCCAGTAAAATAGGTTTTATATCCGGATATAAAGTGGGATTTAAATTAATAAATTCTAAAGTATCATTAATTATTTCTGGTTCTTCGTCATTTTTTTGACAAAATTTAATAATTTGAAAATTACGAATAACTTTATTTTCAATATTATTTATGCGATGTAATTTAGGATAAATATGGTAATTATAAATATATTCCATACATTCCATAAATAATTCAGGATTACTAAATAATTCGTTATATTTTTGAAAAAAGTTAAATATATAAGGAGTTTTAGTTGGAAATTCAATTAAGAAATTACTTAACATTAATTCTTCAAAAGTTATATTCGCTAACTCTTTATAATTAGAGACATTATAACGAGCAAAAAAATTAGTGAAATATTCTTTAAATTGAGTAAGAGCCTCCTTTTCAGGGAGCTTTTTAGTAGTTAAAGCTTCTAATTTCAAAATAATATTAGACATTATCGAGAACCTCCTTTACGCGTAGTACTATCTAGGAATTGGATTATGTCTTCATAATATGTTTCATGAAGAGCTTTAAATTCGGGATTATTTAAAGCTTTTTTAAAATTGGCTTTATTTAAAGTTATTTCTTTTTCCCGATTTTTTAAACCTTTATTTATTTCTAAACTAGTATCATCTTTTTTCATAAAAGCATCAAGAATAATAAAATTATTGCCTTCTAAACGGTCAAAAGTGATGCGAATTTTAAAATCACGAACCTCAAAATAAGGAATGCCTGTTAATTTTTTTAAACCTTTAAAAGTACCATTTTTAATAGTTAATAATAAATTTTTAAAAGCTTGATAATATTCTTCCGGGACATTTTTTCGAATACTTTCAATAAAATAAACATTGCCTAAAGAAGATGTTAAAAAATATAAATTATTAGCCGTCGTGGCACTTTCTCTTATTTCTTCCTCTTCCCTACTATATTCTAAAAGAGTTATTTTTCTTTTTAAGGCAGATATCTGTTCCAAAATTTCGTTATATTCGGCATTTGTTTCACATGATAAAAGGAGTTCTTTATATTCGATTATTTCTTTAAAAAGAGCCATTTTTAATAAACTTAAAGAACGAGAATTTAAATCCCGACCAATTAGTTTTTCTAAAGCTAAAGAAGCGGCATTTTCATCTAAAGCATTTATATCAAGTAAACTTATTTTTTGAACTAAATTAGTAAGAGAATTAGAAAAAGTTAAAGTTTCGGGCGCTACAGCATTATATAGAGCTTCAGTAGGATTATTATCTGTTACTTTAGCATGAGTAAGTTCTTTAATTTCCGCTTTTAATTCTTTTCCTTTAGCATTATTAGCTTTTAAAATTGCTAGTTTTTCATTTATCGTCGCATAAGCCTCGGGCGTTATAAAATAATCATTATATGGCATTAAAAAATCCCCCTTCTTTTGGGAGATTATTATAACAAAATAAGCGCCTTTTGTCAATTTACTTAGCATTTAACTGTTAATCCTTTTTTAAAATGTATACGTATCATTAGTTAAAATGTATACATACTTATGTTGTATAATATATCTCTTG
>CANQYU010000014.1 GCA_947628145.1 uncultured Bacilli bacterium
AGATTTAATTAAATTGGCTAAGCAGATTTTATTAAATCTGTAATTTTTAATTATTTTACAATTATTTACAAAAAAATATAGAGAATTTAATCCCTATATAAGATAAATATATCTTGCCTAAACTTGAATAAGAAAAAGCAGTTTAGGCAAGTTTTTTATTAATTAGTTGCGACTACGAATGGACTACCACTTGTTCCATTTCCCCCTGAGAATGTTATATTAGCTTTCAGATTTATTACTGGACGCACACCCCAAGCGTTGCTCACGTCGCTGAAGCTGAGGCCGCCACTAACACCCACACCGAACACGCCAGCCCAACCGCTAGTGTAAAAGTAAAACGGAGACATGGTCCAATAATAATTGTTTGTATATAAGTAATAACTTGAATTTCCTGTTCCATCTTTTCCTCCAGCCATGGCTACCTCATCCGCTGTTATTAAACCTACTGGATATGTTAGTATTCCATTACCATCTCCAGTTTCGTCACTGGTTGTATACAAATCTCTTTGCAATGCCGCCTTGTCTACTATCTTCGTTTTAGGGTCTACTCCACATCTTAAATCTGGTGTTTGTGTTGCAAGTGAACTCCAAGATGCATCCATAAATCTATCTACTGCTGCATATGCTGTGTAACTTGCTCCATATCCATAATTGTTGTAACTGCTTCTTGATACTTGAGCGATTTGTCTATCATTACAAAATCCAGTATTTCCACTCAGATATTGTGTATAATTTGTCATAGCGCCAGTTCCGCTATACCAATCATTTATATATTTTGCTATGGTACTTGGATTCTTTCCTTGATGTGCATCTGGATATTTACTTGCTTTTCCTAAGTTATAATATCCAACATATGTATTATCATTATATTTAGCATTATATGCTATATCATTTCCCCCGTTTATTTGGGTATTATTTCCGGTTGTGTCGGTACAACTTGCACTACCACATTGGTATATTAATCTTAATGTTCCATCTCCATTTATCCTTATTATTCTCCATCTTTTATTAGCGAATGTTACCCAGTTATCTTGTACATTACCACGGAATACATAACTTATTCCATAGTTATCTTGAGTTGTATATAATTTTCCGGTTGAACTTGTTGTATCTGTTGAACTTATTGCAGGCATTGGGGATGTTGTATATGGTTTGCCTGTTCTTGCTTCCAATTTAGCTACCATTTGTTCTGATGGTGTTTTATATTCTTCAAAGTATAAATAACACTTTGTTCCTTTTTTATTTACTTTTATGTTTAATTCTTTACTAAAATAATCAAAATCAATTATATCTTTTATTTGTGCTTCACTATCAGGAACTGTACAATAACTCCTTTCACTTAATGTATATCCCTCTGTTGGAACTGTATCAATATCTACATCTTTTCCGCCTTCTATTTTATACATAGCTATTACATTTAAATCAGCTAAACTATAATTAATAGTTCCTTTGGCTAATTCTATACTTTCCGTATTTCGATAATTTGCTCTACTTGTAAAAAAATTTATTAATATTACTATAAGTATTGCTAAAATAAAACCTATTATAATTCCTACTTTTAGTTTATTATTACTAATATCTAACTTTTCTATTTTCATTTTCTTTTCCCTTTCTATTATCATATTGTAATTTTCTAACTTATATTTAAATTATAATATCTGCTATACTCAAAGTCAAGAAAAATATCATTATTTTCCAGTGGTTAATATATTTTAAATTAATAAATGAGAAAATGAATATAGGTGAAGGCAAATGATTTATACTTTAAGACTTAAAAATTTACGAGAGAGAATTGGGTTAAGTCAAAGTAAAGCTGGAAAATTAATAAATCTTGATAGCGGAACTTATAGCCATTATGAAAATGAAGACATTATTATACCTATAAAACATTTAATAACTCTCTGCAATTATTTTAATGTTTCACTTGATTACATTTTTAATTTTACAGATAAAAAAAACTATGAAAATTTATCAACATCCGATATTGATAGAAAATTAATGGGTTCTCGTTTAAAAGAATTTAGAAAAGAAAATAAAATCACTCAAATTAAATTAGCTGAAATACTGAAAGCTTGTCAATCAACTATCGCAGAATATGAAAGAGGAACTAATTTAATTGCTACACCTTTTTTATATACTATTTGTAAAAAATATAACATATCCGCGGATTATTTACTTGGGAGAACTAATGACCCTAAATATTTAAAGTAAGAACTTTGATTTATTTAAAATATATGATAGAATAATAATAGGGTTGATATTATGAAAGTTAAGAAATTAATGGGAGTATTTTTAATAGTTTTAATTTTATTAGTATATAATTTATTTTGTTATAAACTGGTTAATAATATAATAGAAAAAGATACAAAAATGATTATTACTAATTATTTAAATACAGAAGAAAAAATAAAGTTTTTAAAAATTACTTATAAAGATAGTTATTATAATATATGTGTTAAAGAAAAAGATAATTATTATAATTTTATATTAGATACTAATTATAAAATAGTAGATGTTAATAAAAAAGTACCTTTATATATAAGATAAAAGTACTTTTAATTTGTTATTTTATTTTTAGAAAATTCTTTAAATATTTTAACTATTCTTATTAATATTTCTTTATTATCAATTACTAATTCATTGGAAGCAATAAGAGTAGCTAATCCATTAGCATATAACCAAACATTCATGAATAAAGCTTTCGCTTCTTCAAAACTTAAGCCATGTTTATTAACTAAATTAATTATAGTTCCTTGGTTCCATTTTTCATTTAAAACATCATCGACACTTTTCCATTTTAAATTATTAGATAAAAACATGGAGCGGAAATAGTTTTTATGCATTTGAGCAAATTCAATATAAGCAACACATACTGTTATTAAAGCATTTTTGGTATCGACACGTTTCATAATAAATTCGTCATATTCTTTTTTGATAATATCATTAACATCAGTTTTTAAATCGTCTAAACTTTTATATAAACGATAAATAGGTTTGGTGGAAATATTAGCTTCTTTGGCAAGAGAACGAGCATTTATACTTTCAATGCCATATTTTTCAACCATTGTTAAAGCTGAAGCTAATAATTGCTCTTGATTAATAATACTTTTGCCAGCCATTTTTATTCACTCCCTTATCTTTGGTAACTATTGTTATCATAATTATATCATATTAAAGTTATTTGTCAAACAAGAAAAAATCTACAAGCGTAGATTAATTTTTTTTGATTTTGATTATAAATTGATAAATATCTTTTAAGTCAGTTTCTTCCATAGTAATATTAAAGCCTTTAGTTTCTAATTCAGTTTTAGTATCACGGATAATATTAATAGCACTCTTTAAATCTATACCTAATTTTTCTTCTAGTTTTTCTTCAAACTTAGGGTCTAAAGTATCTATTAATCTAACTGGGTCAAAATCACTATCATTAGATGCTTCATTTAATACCTCAGGAGTACCAAAATTAGGATTTAAAATAGGTTCAGGTGGGCTTAATGGCTCAATAACTGCTGGTTCAACTGGGGCTTCCGGTTTTAATTCCACAGGAGATGGAGTTAACTCCACCGCAGGGGGAGCTGGTTCAGTTAAAGGCGGAGCACTTGGCGCGGTTATTTCGGGACTTTCTGCCATATTAGGTAAAGCTTCTTCAGGTTGGGGAATTTGAGGTGCTTCTTCTTTTTTAGGTTCATTATTAAAATCCGGAATTAAATTTAAATCTATTGGTGGGGATACTAAATGTTGTTCTTCAGTATTCATATTAACGGTTTCATTTTCTAAGAAATTAAAGAAATTACTTTTAGAATTATTAGAAGCTTGGTCAACCGGAATGATATCAGGATTAAACATTTTTTCCCGTTCAATTTCAGCAATTTTCCGAGCTATTTCGTTATCGTCATTAACATTAGGAAGCTCGGTTGCTTCTTTCCGAATAGTTTCTATATCTACTGGTTTTACTAAAGGAATATCAGAGCCTTCCTCGTCTTCGTCAGAATTTAGTTTTTTTAAAGCTTCGTCTAATTCCCTTACAGTTAAACGTTCTTTAATTATTTTATTTAACCATTCTTTTTGGAGTTCACGGGTTGGTAAAACTAACAATGAACGAGCATGACGTTCGCTTATTTCATTATTTAAAAGGGCTTCTTGAACTTCGGGAGCTAAATTTAGTAAACGTAATTTATTGGCGATAGCACTTTGAGATATACCCATTTTTTTAGCTAATTCCGTTTGTGTTAAATAACCTTTATCTAAAAGATTTTTATAACTACGAGCTTCTTCGATTGCCGATAAGTCTCTTCTTTGAACATTTTCGACAATAGCTACCTCAGCACTTTTATTATCGTCTATTTGAGCAATAACCCCGGGAACAGTTTTTAAACCCGCCATATTAGCCGCTTTAAATCTTCTTTCTCCCGCGATAATTTCGAATTTATCGCCAACCCGACGTAAAACTAATGGTTGAATTATACCATGTTGTTTAATGGAATTAGCGAGTTCTTCTAAACCGCGGTCTTCAAAATTTAAACGTGGTTGAAAACGATTAGGTATTATATCTCCGATAGGTATTTGTAAAATATTTTGCTCTAAATTCATTACTAATCAGCCCCTATTTTTACTTATATATTATTATATCAATTAATTAACTATTTTTCAATTAGTTATAGTTAATTTAAAAATAAAGATGTATTTTTTAAACTGGGATAAGCTTTTAATAGTTCTTCTTTTAAATATAAAGCTTTAGCCTCTATATGAGGATAGTATTTATAAGTTACATTATAAGCACAAATATTTTCAAAAATCCTGGCTCTATCTTCTTCAGGGTAGGAATAAGCATAATAATCAATAAAGTATATATTATTAAAGGGAGCATATAAAGTATAATTAAAAGAATAATCAGAGTTATAAGAATAATTATAATAGAAATCTTGGGGATTATAAGAAGACCAATTAGGAAAAGGTTCCGTTCCTTTTAACATATTAAATTCCATAATATGCATTAATTCATGACATAATATTTTTTCTAAAGGTTGTTCTTTAATATTTAAAACAATAGTATAGGTTTTTTGATAATCAAGAGAAAAAGCACTTACTTTTAAACTGGGGTTAGAGGAAATAATATCACTTACAAAATTAATATTTAAACCATTATAATTATAATTATAAAATTGA
Source organism: uncultured Bacilli bacterium (assembly GCA_947628145.1). Taxonomy (GTDB): domain Bacteria; phylum Bacillota_I; class Bacilli_A; order RF39; family UBA660; genus Caccenecus. The sequence goes on from CANQYU010000014.1 coordinate 5,167, forward strand.
TTAAAAAACTCACGATTAAATTTAGGAATTATTTTAAAAATAGTTTTTAAAGCATTATTTATTTCTTGAGAATTAAGTTCTTCTTTTAAAGTATAATCAGGAATTTCTTGGAAAGTATTTTTAAAAAATATTTTAAAATTATATTCTTGTTCTAAAGAATTTTTTAAAAAGTTATTACTTTCTTCAATAGTTAAATTAGATTTGGTAGTATTTAGAATAAAGAGAAAAAAAGTTAAAAAGAAAAGAATTATTTTTTTCATATTAGTATATATTTAATTAAAAAAAAATTATACTAAGATAATTTTTTATAAAGGTTTTTTAATTATTTGAGAATAAGAACGAGGATAAATTGGGGGAGTTTTAGCTTGCTTTTTAATTTTTAAAATGGTGCGATAAGAATTATTAAAAGGTAAATTAAATTCAATAATTTTTTCTAAATCACAATTTAAAACTTTTAAAGCATTTTTAGAATTAGATAATTCTTCGGTTATATTACTTTTTAAGGGAAGAAAATAACCATTTATTTTTAAATAAGGAATAGCTAATTCTAATAAAACAGAAAGATTAGCCACGGCTCGAGAGGTAATAATATCAAAATACTCACATTTTTCTTTAGGTAGTTCTTCGGCACGATTATTTAAACAAACTATATCCGTTAAATTTAAAGTTTTAATAACATCTTGTAAAAACATAATTTTTTTATTATTAGAATCTAATAAAGTTACTTTTAAATGGGGAAAAACGATTTTTAAAACTAAACCAGGAAAACCGGCGCCGGTGCCAATGTCTAAAAGAGATAGAGGCTCAGATAGTGAATGAGCTTTAATTAAAGTAAGAGAGTCATAGAAATGTTTTAAATAAATATCTTTATCACTAGTTAGAGAGGTTAAATTAAATTTTTGATTATATTCTTGAAGCATTTTTTTATAAGTATTTAGAGCGTCTACTTGTTTAGGATTTAAGGAAATATTTAGTTTAGCTAATTCTTGTAAAAATTCATTTAAGTTCATAAAAACACCTTTATTTATTATATTTTTTCTTTAAATATACAGATAATATAGATAAATCCGATGGGTTTACCCCACTTATACGGGCAGCTTGGCCAATGGATTGAGGACGAATTTTTTCTAATTTTTGGCGAGCTTCACTAGCTAAGTTAATAATATCTTGATAATTTATGTCTTCAGGAATAAGTTTTTCTTCTAATTTAAGCATTTTTTCAACCTCTTTATATGATTTAGCAATATATCCCTCATATTTTATTTCAATTTCGACCTCTTCTAAAACCTGATTTGGATAATCTAAAGGAATTAATTTTTTTATAAAATCCATAGTTATTTCTGGTCTTTTTAAAAGCATATATAGAGCAATACTAGAGGTTGGTTCAGGAATATGAGAAGAAGCAAAAATTTCTTTAGTTGCCTTATTTAAGCTTATATTAGTAGTTTTTAAAATATTTTTTAATTCTTTTATTTGGTCTTTTTTTTGGAGTAATTTTTGGTACCGAGCTTCGTCAATTGTCCCATGTTGATAACCAATTTCTCTTAAACGTAAATCGGCATTATCATGTCTTAAAATTAAACGAAATTCAGCTCGAGAGGTAAGCATACGATAAGGTTCATTAGTACCTTTTGTTACTAAGTCGTCAATTAAAACCCCAATATAAGCTTCATTTCTTTTTAAAATTAAAGGTTCGATATTTTTTAATTTATGATGGGCATTAATTCCGGCGATAAGTCCTTGGGCGGCCGCTTCTTCATAGCCACTTGTACCATTTATTTGACCTGCAGTAAATAAATTAGTAATTATTTTATTTTCTAAAGATGGTTTTATTTGTAAAGGGTCGATAGCATCATATTCAATAGCATAAGCATATTTAGTAATAACCGCATTTTCGAGCCCCACTAAAGAATGAACCATTTCTTCTTGAAGAGCCCGAGGCATAGACGTTGAAAAACCTTGTAAATACCATTCGTCATAATAAAGGCTTTCAGGTTCTAAAAATAATTGATGGCGTTCTTGAGAAGCAAATCTAACTATTTTATCTTCAATAGATGGACAATAACGAGGGCCAATTCCTGTGACATAGCCACCATACATGGCAGATTTAGTTAAGTTATTTTTAATGATTTCATGAGTTTTAGCATTAGTATATAGTAAATAACATTTTTGTTGTTCATTTATTTTATATAATGGTTCAGTATCAAAAGAAAAAGTATAATATTCAGGGGCACCTAATTCTTCTTTTAAAATCGAAAAGTTAATGGAAGAAGCTTTGATTCGAGGGGGTGTTCCAGTTTTTAAACGTTGGATTTTTAAACCATATTTTTTTAAATTATTACTTAAATCATTGCTTCTTTGTTCGCCATGTGGACCACCAGGAGTGTTTTCAGAGCCAATTAAAATATTACCTCTTAAATAAGTGCCAGTAGTTAATATAACTGCTTTGCCTTTTATTTCTTCGCCATTTTTTAAAATTATTCCTTTTACAGTATTTTCTTCAATTATTAGGTCCTCGACCATGCCCTCAATAATACTTAAATTAGGAGTATTTTGGAGGGCCTCTAACATGACTTTAGGATAAGTTATTTTATCAGCTTGAGCTCTAAGACTACGAACTGCCGGTCCTTTACCATTATTGAGCATTTTAATTTGGAAATGAGATTTATCGGCGACTATACCCATTAAACCACCTAAAGCATCTATTTCCCGAACAATAATACCTTTAGCAGTTCCACCAATGGAGGGATTACAAGGCATATCGGCAATATTTTTAATATTCGCGGTTACTAAAGCGGTTTTTAAACCTAGAAGAGCCCCAATATGGGAAGCTTCACAGCCAGCATGTCCTCCCCCGACCACGATTAAATCATACATATAGTCACCTACTTTCCTAAACAGAATTTACTAAATAAAGTATCTAATAATTCATCTTGATATGTTTCGCCAGTTATTTCCCCAAGTAAAATCCAAGCTTGCTTAATATCAATGGCGAGCATATCGACAGGAATTTTTTTAGTTACATTATTTAAAGCTTCATTAATAGATTTTAAAGCTTCTTTAATCAAATTTATGATTCGAACACTAGATATTACCTCTAAGTTAGATGTATTTATATTTTCTAAATCAAATAATTCAATAATTTTATTTTTTAATGCTTCTATACCATCTAAGGATAAAGTATTACCATAAACTAAATTAGGCGCTTGGATTTGAAGCTTAGCTGGTAAATCATTTTTATTAACAAAAGTAATACAAGTTTTATTTTTTAATTTATGCATTATTTCTTCGGCTTCTTTAGATAATTCTTCATTATTACTTAAAACATGGATAACTAAAGAAGCTTCTTCAATAGTGGCCAAAGATTTATCCACGCCTATTTTTTCGACAACATCATTAGTTTTACGAATACCGGCCGTATCTATAAATTTTAAACGAATACCTTTTAATTCAATTTCGCCTTCGACAGTATCGCGAGTAGTACCAGCGATATCTGTGACAATAGCTTTATTTTCTTTTAAAAGCGTATTTAAAAGACTACTTTTACCAACATTAGGGGAACCGACAATGGCAACTTTAATTCCATTAGAAATAATTTCCCCGACTTTAGCTTCGTCTAAAAGACTTTCTAATTCGGTTTTTATGGCTTGTAATTTAGGGCGTAAATTTTCTAAAGTAATAACTAGAGCATCTTCATATTCGGGATAATCAATATTAACCTCGATATTAGCAATTAATTCCATAATTAGGTCACGAACTTGTTTAATTTTTTTAGATATTTTACCATCTAAAGTATTTAAGGCTAATTTTCTTTCTAAATCTGTTTCGGAATTAATAAGCGAAGAAACAGCTTCCGCGGCCGTTAAGTCAAGACGACCATTTAAAAAAGCTCGTTTAGTAAATTCGCCTGGTTCCGCAAGTCTTATACCATTTTCAAGTAAAAGTTCTAATACTTTTTTAGTCGGAGCAATTCCCCCGTGGGTATTAATTTCGACAATATCTTCAGTCGTATAAGTTTTAGGAGCTTTCATAACACTTACTAAGACCTCGTCAATTATTTCGCCATCTTTAACAATATGACCATAATGGATAGTATGACTTTTTACTTTAGTTAAGTTTTTACCACGAAAAAGAGAAGCAACTTTAGGAATTGCCTCAGGTCCACTTACCCGGATAATTGAAATAGCGCCAATTCCCCGCGCGGTCGCGATAGCACAAATAGTATCAAACATAAAAAGTCACTTCCTTTTTAAAAGCGACTATATTATAGCATTATTTTTTATTTTTGACAATTATTTCTCATAATACTTAAAATATCAAATTATTAATAAATAACAGATAAAACCAGTTATAATATTACTAGTAATATTAACTACATCATTATTAAATATTTTTAAACCTTGGACTAAATTAGTTTTACAATTACAATGTTCTTCTTTTTCCGTAATAATATGACATTTAGGACATTCATATTTAACTTGAAGAAGAGCCCCAAGAAAACTATCAATAAAGTTTCCTAAAGTACCACAAAAAGTTATGATTAAAAAATAAGGAAAATTTAAATTAAAAATATAATAGATTAAAGCAATTATTAAACTGCCGAAAAAGGAAGCTATAACTCCTAATAAACTAATATTACCTGATAAACCCGGAGTGCTTCTTTTTAAAGTTAAAATATTTAAAGGCTTTTTAGAAGATAAAATACCAATATCGGAAGCTAAACTATCAGAAATAGCCTCGGCCATTAAAGAAGCATAGACGACTAAGAAAAGATTATTTTGAGTAAGTTTATAAATTATTAAACATCCTGCCCCAGGGGCCACGTTAGCAATGATAGAAGCAAGATTTTTTTGACTACCTTTAGAATGTAAAGATTTTATTTTGGCATTTCTTTCTTTTGTTTTAATTTTTCCCGCGATTAAGGTTAGTAAAAAGACAGTTGCTAACATTAAAAAGCAAGAAATACCACCAAGATACGTTATAAGACAAGAAAAGAGAAAAGCTACAATTAACGCCCAGGGGGTTAAAGCTTTTTTAACATAAGCTAAACTTGCTAAAAGAAAACTTAAAGTTATAGTAATAATAATTTTCATAGAACCTCCTTATAAAATACTGGCTATCATGGCTAAACCTAGGGGTAAAGTTAAATTGTCTGTACCATTAGAGCCAATTAATTCTAAAATACTAGCACTTAAACCAAATATTAAATACTTAGGAATAGTAAAACCTAAACTATAAGCATAATTAAAGGAAAAAGCAATAATAATTGTACTTAGGAAAATAAATATAGTACCTAAATAAGTTTTAGACGTTGAACCAATTTTAATTAAAGACTTAGAACCTATAAAAGGAGCTAACCCATCCGCGATGGCCATCGTTAAAACTCCTAAACCATAAAAAGGAAGAAATGAGTGATAAAAATAAGTAAGGCAAGCTAAAATAGTAAAGCTTAAAGCATAATAAATAGTACCAAGACTATTTTTTTCTTTTTTTTCCATAGATTTTAGGAGATTTTTTTGATAAGAAAAATAATTTATAAAAATAAAGGTTAAAGGAGGAATAATTAAATGAATGCTCGTTTTAAAAAAATAAACCATGATAAACCAGGAAAACCCAACAAAAATATGAACTAATTTCCGCGTTATTTCTTCTTTAACATGGAATTTAGTATGCAAAAGAGATGTTACTAACAAAATTAATAATATATATGTATAAGTTAAAATATAGCCTAATAATATATTCATAAGTTACCTCTAAAATAATTATAACACGGATAATATAGATTAGTAAATTAGGGAAATTTATTTTAAAAATTATTAACAAAAAAAGTCCAATTAGGACTTTTAAAACATTGATTAAATTAACGTTTACTAAATTGAGGAGCTCGACGTGCTTTTTTAAGACCATATTTTTTACGTTCTTTAACTCTGGCATCACGGGTTAAAAAGCCATTAGATTTTAAGATTTTACGATAAGAATCTTCTCTTGATTGGTCAGTATTAGCATCAAATTTAAGTAAAGCTCTAGCAATACCTAAACGAATAGCTCCAGCTTGACCAGAATAACCTCCACCTCGAACAGTAACTTCAATATCAAAACGATTGGCATTATCTGTGGCAGTAAGTGGGCTAGTTAAGTCCATGACTAAAAGTTTATTAGGGAAATATTCGTTAACGTCTACTCCGTTTACAGTAATATTTCCAGTTCCTCCGACTAATTTTACAGATGCAGAGCTTCTTTTACGACGACCAGTTGCGGTCCAAACTTGTTTTGCCATGTGTACCTCCTAATCAATTTCTAAAGCTATTGGTTTTTGAGCAGTATGTTTATGGTCAGCATCTCTATAAACAAATAATTTCTTGCCCATTTTGTCTCCTAACGAACCATTAGGTAACATGCCTTTGATAGCTCTTTCTACCATTTCTTCGGGATATTTTTCAAGCATTGTGCGAGCGTTTCTTTCTCTTAAACCACCTGGATAACCAGAATGATTATAATAGAACTTATCATCCAACTTTTTGCCTGTTAATTTAACTTTAGATGCGTTAATTATAATTACATAATCGCCACAATCAACATGAGGAGTATAAGTTGGTTTATGTTTTCCTCTTAAAATTGTAGCAGCTTTGGTAGCTAATCTTCCTAAAGTTTGACCTTCAGCGTCGATTACATACCATTTGCGGTCAATGTTTTCATTTTTTTGCATGAATGTCTTCATAACTATTTCCTTTCATTTAGTTTTTGTTATTTCTGCTTTCCCAGGGCATAATAACGCCAACAAATAAAATGTACCATTTAAAATTATATGTAAAATATACGCATTTGTCAAATAAAAATTAACTATTTTAGAAAATTTAACGTTGAAAATGATTATTTTCCGTCATAAGGGAAAGATTTTCATATTGAGTTAAGATATTTTTTAACTTGATTAAAGCCATATTATGACGAGGATTATTAAGCTCATCCGGGGTTTCTCTTTCAAATATTTTCCCAATTAATAAAGTATTATAAGCCATATAACTATATTCTTTAGGTAGAGCAGAATAAATAGTTAATAAATTAGTTAAAGTTTTAGTACATTTTTCGATACTTTCCGTAATATTACTTTTTCTTTTACCTTTCTTCACAGTATTACATAATTCTTCATATGATTTTAAAAATTGAGCTATTTCAGTCATATATATCCTTAATAATATATTTCATTTAAATATAAGCCATTAGGTATAGCCGTAGTAAAACTTTTAGAGAGATAAGGGTTTTCTAAAGCATCTTTTATTTCTTCTAAACTCACTTTACCTCGACTAACATCAAGCATAGCTCCGACTAAGTTACGGACCATGTAACGATAAAAACTTTTACCTATAAATTTTATTTCTAATATATTATTTTTAGTTTTAAAATTAATATTATAAATTATACATTCATAATTATTTCTTGAACCGGAAACAAAGTTTTCAAAGTTATGAAAACCAATAAATAATTTAGCACATTTTTTCATTAAAGAAAGATTTAAGGAATAATTAGGAAAATAGGTATAATCAACTAATAAAGGATTAAATTTACCAATATTTATTTTATATATATATTCCTTTTTTATAGTATTAAAACGAGCATGAAAATTATTACTTGTTATTTTAACATCGTTAATATAGATATAGGGTCCAACTAAACTATTTAAAGCTTTCTTTAAATTTTCAGGTTCAAGTTCGATATCTAAACTAAAAGTGGCTTTTTGAGCATAAGCATGAACGCCACGGTCAGTACGACCAGCCCCTTTAATTGTAACCGCTTTTTTATTGATAATAGTTAAAGCGTCCTCTATTCTTTTTTGAATAGTATCATGATTTTTTAAACGCTGGAAACCATAAAATTTAGAGCCATCATAGGCGATACTTATTAAATAATGCATTTTATTTTTGCTCCTTTATTCGATATATGGCTTTTAATAAATCGGCAGTATTTTGATAATTGTCGCACACTATACCTTTTTCTCTCATTAAATTTATAAATTCTATAATTGGGGGATTTTCAACATATTTTAAAATGCCATAGTCTTTCTTAGAAAAAATATGTAAATTTTCGTTTTCAAGATAAATAATACTAGAACTTATATCCCAAATAAAACTAAGTTCATTAGTAAATAAAATAATTGTTTTTTGATAAATACTCGCTAAACGCTTAAATAAAAGTTTAAATTCTTTTTTTTCTTCCGTGGTTAAATCTTTATCAAAATAATCAAAAATTAAATAATCCTTATTTTCAATTAAAGCTTTAGCTAAGACTACTTTTTTAATTTCTGATGGCGATAGATTAGCTATTTCTTTTTCTAAATAAGTTTCATTTAACATGACCATTTTTAAAGCCATGGGCGCTTTTGAACTATTTAAATATTCTTTAACTATCCCTTTAAATTTATAAGAATTAATTATAAAATAATTGTTATTGTTAGTACTAAGAGAAATATTACCCATTAAACCATAAATTTTACCAGGTTCTAGTTTTGTTATAATACGCATTAATTCCATAAAGCTTTCACCAAACTTTCTGGATTAAAATATAATTCATTTACTAATCCATAATATTTTAAACCACTCGATAATTCCACAATAAATGGAAGATTAAAACCCAGTTTATTTAAAATTTTTTCTTCTTTTAAGATAGCTTCTTTTGCTCCCTCCATAATAACTTGGTTTTCATGAATAACAACAATATGATTAAGTAAAAGACTTTCTTCGATATCTTCAGTATAGTTAATAATTATTTTATTTTGAGTAGCTAAATAAGTAATTAATTTATTTTTAAATTCACGAGGTAAATATGTTAATACATTTAAAAAGACATAAACATCTTTATTAGTATTTAAATTTTCTAAAATAGTTATTTTTAAATTATCTATTTTAGTTAAATCAGTTTTTGTTAATAAATCTAAACAATTAAATTCTTGTAAGATAGAAACTGGAATATCACTTAAATTAGCATTCTTTTCTTCATTAATTACAACAACATTATGGTGGATAAATTCTTTAGCGTCTTCTAAATAGTTATAAGAACTAGTATATAAAACCGTGGTTGATACATGATAAAAATCTTTATTATTGATTGTAAATAGCTTTTCCATAGGACAATTCCCCTTACTAATATAATAGCAGAAAATTAAATATTTTTAAATAAAAAAATATAGAGTAATAAAACTCTATATATAAGATAAATATATCTTGCCTAAACTTGAATAAGAAAAAGCAGTTTAGGCAAGTTTTTTTATTATTAAATTATGATGGAATATATGGGTCACTAACTGTTCCAGCCCCTATAAAAGATGTACTAGCCTTTAAGTTTATTACTGGACGTACATCCATGCCAGTGCCGATTACGAGGCTATCGGTGAGGTTGCCACCAGCACCCACATGGAACACGTAAGCATTATCGTTAATGAACAAGCAATATGGAGACATGGTATGGTAAACATTACCTGTGTATAACCAATAGCCAAAGTTGTTTGCCATTCCAAAACCACCTGCATATATTATCTCATCCATTGTTATTAAGCCTACTGGTATATCTAAGGCTCCATTTCCATTACTACTACTTGTTGTGAATAAATCTCTTGCTTTATTTTTACATTCAAATGTTGGCTTTTGTTCTTCTCCTATGCTAGCAAAGGCAGTTGAGGTATCACTTTTTGCTACTCTATCAAATGGGGCATACCATGTATAATTCTTTCCATATCCTAAATTATTATAACTTGCATTTCCATGATTTGTAGCAGCTAGTTCTCTATCATTACAAAAGCCTGTATCTCCATCTATTAGACTTTTATCCATACTACTATCGCCATTATACCATGTTCTTAATGCTGTTAATATTTTACTATCATTTGTGTTTTTATGAGTATCTGTATAACTTGAGGCACCTGTTGCTCCATACTTAAATCCTACATAAGCATTGTCACTACTATTAGAATTATAGAGACTTTTCCCTGTTTGAGAGTTATCTTTGGGTACCCATCTTCCATCGTTTTTATTTGGTTGAATTCCTGTATTATTTGTTCCAGAATATATCATTCTTACTGTTCCATTTTCATTTATTCTTATTATTCTCCACCAATAATCTCCAAACTTTACCCAGTTATTATCTACTGTCCCTCTATAATAATATGTTGTTCCCTCACTTGTTGTTGCCGCATATACTCCACTTTCTGTCATTGAACATGTACCACCATCGTGAGTAGAATTGTTTGTATTTGCATCACAGGCTGGACCTGTAATTTTATCTACTGTTCCTTTAGACAATTTAGATATTATTTCTTGAGCAGTTGGCTTATATTCAAAATAAAATACACACTTGCTTCCCTTTTTTAAATTACCCATTACTATATTACCATTATTATCGGAGCTTAATGTTACTTTTGTATCATGTTCTTCTTTATTAGTCGTATAACAATAGCTTCTTGAGGTATTTATTTGATAATCGCTTCCTGGCATTTCGGTTATTTCTACATCTATTCCGTCTTCTATTTTATACATAGCTATTACATTTAAATCAGCTATACTATAATTGATAGTCCCTTTTGCTAATTCTATACTTTCCGTATTTCGATAGTTTGCTCTGCTTGTAAAAAAATTTATAAATATTACAATAAGTATTGCTAAAATAAAACCTATTATAATTCCTACTTTTAGTTTATTATTACTAATATCTAACTTTTCTATTTTCATTTTCTTTTCCCTTTCTATTATCAAACATATTAAAATTTTCTAACTTATATTTAAATTATAATATCTGCTATACTCAAAGTCAAGAAAAAGTTCGGCATTTTCTTCCATAAAATATTTTTACAAATAACCGTGAGAAAATTATATTGGTGAATTAAGTATGATTTATAGTGAAAGATTAAGAAATATTAGAGAAGAAATTAATATAAGTCAATATGAAATATCACAATTTTTAAATCTAAATAAAAGAGTTTATGGACAATATGAACGAGAATATACAATTATGCCTCTTAAACATTTAGTAAAAGTTTGTGATTATTTTAATGTTTCTTTAGATTATATATTTGGGTTTACAGATAATAAAAGTTATGAAAATAGAAAAGATGGGATTGATAATACTTTACTTAGTTTAAGATTAAAAGAATTTAGAAAAGAAAATAAACTTACACAAACTAAGTTAGGGAATATACTTAATACTACTAAAACTGTTATATGTGGATATGAAAAAAGCCGCTATGTAATTGCGAGCCCTTTTTTATATACTATTTGTAAAAAATATAATATAAGTGCTGATTATTTACTTGGTAAGGTTGATAGTCCTAAATACTTAAATTAAGTGCAAATTTTGTCGAACGATTTTTATTGCTTTAAAAGTTATTTGGGGTTTATACTTGCTTTAAGAGGCATCTATGGTGTTTTATCCTCAGTCCATAATTTTTTTCTTTTTGAAAATATTATTGATTGGAGGTGAGGTCCATGTACTATCTTGTAATACAGGAGGTTTATGGAGTATTTGATAATACTAGTTGTTATACTTGTGCTTGTTGCTCGTATAATCAACTAACCAAGAAAAAAATAAAACGCCATAAAGTGGCGTTTCAAAATCCTATGGACTGAGAAACACCATAAAGATGTCTCTTTTTCTTTGTCCTATAGATATTATATACTATAAATAGTATTTAATGCAAGAAAAAATTATTTTTCTTCAGTATTTAAACCATATTTACGGTTAAATCTTTCAATATTACCAGTTTTTTTAACTTTACCTTGGGCTCCTGTATAAAATGGATGACATTCACTACAAACCTCTACTTGAATATTTTCTTTTGTAGAGATAGTTTTAAATGTAGCACCACAAGCACAGGTTACAGTAGTTTCTTTTGTTACTGGGTGAATTCCTTTTTTCATATTATCCCTCCCGCCATATCAAATTTTTTGACATAGTAAATTAATTCGTCTTAAGTATTATATCATATTTTTAATACTTTACAAGTATTTTTTTATTTCTTTATATATAGCTTTATGAGCTTCATAATTTAAATAATGACTATTACTAGTTAAAAAGTATTCTGGTTTAATAATATTATTAATATCTATATATATAAAATTATTAGATAAAGTTATATCTCTTATAAGAGCATTTAATTTTACAGTATTCATTAAATCAATTTGGCCTTTAGAATATAAACCTAATATTATAACTTTATTTTTATTTAACATTTTTAACATACTTAATAATTCGGTAAAATCATGTTCAAATTCTTTTCGAATAGTACTATTTATTTTAGTATTTACTAATTCATCCATACCAATAGCAATAGTTAAAATATCGGCTTCATTGATAGCTCTTTGAATAGCTATTTTTTGATTTTTAAAATAACGAGTTTCATTTTCTTTGATTTCATATATTAGTTCTTTAATAGTTAAGTTGGAACTGGCAAATTCATAATATTTTTTTAATTTATGTTCTATTTTATAATCTTCTTTTAAATAATCATTGAAACTATAACCCTCAATATTATAAGGGGTCATACCAGAAGATAAACCATCGCCTAAAGCGACAAGAGTTATTTCGTCATTTTGAGTATAATAATAGATTATAAAAGAGAGAATAGTGCCTAATATAGTTAAAAGAAGAAGCTTTTTTTTCATTAAAACCTACCTCAAAAAAAATATAGTACAATATACTATATTTCTTCAAGTTCAATTTTAGCACCGACTTGGGTTAATTTATTGACAATATCTTCATAGCCTCTTAAGATATGCTCAACATCCGTTATAATAGTAGTTCCATCCGCAGTTAAGCCAGCCAAGACTAAAGCGGCCCCACCTCGGAGGTCAGTGGCAATTACCTCAGAACCATGGAGTTTAGTTGGTCCCTCAATAATAGCACTCATACCGTTAACTTTGATATTTGCACCCATTTTATTTAAGGATGGAACATGGCCCATCCGATTTTCCCAAATAGTTTCTTCAAACAAAGATGTGCCATTTGCTTGAGTTAGTAAAACACTCATTGGTTGACCTATATCAGTAGCAAATCCGGGATAAACTAAAGTTTTAATATTACATGGTTTTAAATTTTTAGTCGCGGATATTATAACCTCATGGGGTTTAATAGTTAGAGCCGCGCCCATTTCCGATAATTTACTAGTTAAAGCTTCAATATGTTTCGGAATAATATTTTTAATACATAAATTTTCCCCAATTAAAGCTCCTAAAATAATATAAGTTCCCGCCTCTATTCTATCAGGTAAAACACTAATTTCAGCTCCAGTTAAAGTTTTTACGCCTTTAATAGTTATAGTATTAGTCCCCACGCCCGTGATTTTGGCACCCATGGCATTTAAAAAGTCGGCAATATTAACAATTTCGGCTTCTTCCGCGGCATTATGAATAATTGTAGTACCCTCAGCATATACAGCGGCAAGCATAATATTAATGGTGGCACCAACACTTTGAAAACGTAAATAAATATCAGTTCCAACTAATTTTTGAGCTTCTAAAATATATTTATCGCCATCAATTTTAATATTAGCTCCTAAAGCTTTAAATCCATCAATATGCATATCAATAGGCCGAGCGCCAATATTACAACCACCAGGAATATATATTTCGACATATTTTTCGCGCCCTAATAACGCGCCCATAAAGTAATAGGAAGCTCTCAACCGATTAGAATATTTATGAGGAATTAAAGTATTTTTTAAATGACGAGCGTCAATAGTTAATTCATGACCTTCAAGTTTAGTTTGACAATTTAATAATTCTAATATATCTATTAAAGCATTAACATCGGAGATATGTGGAACATTCTTAATAGTAGATACCCCACCAAGAATAGCCGCGGGTAATAAAGCGACCGCACTATTTTTAGCACCACCAATACTAATTGTTCCCGTTAATTTATTACCCCCAGATATGAGCATTCGTTTCATTTTAACACACCCTTACTTAATAACGAATATAAGTAGGCACTTATATTATTTTTTATGTTTTTATTTATTTTTGGTGCTAATAATTTACCAAGAATACTATATCGGAATAAAATTATTTTGTCAATTGATTTTAAATTTTTAGTGTCAATTTGAATATAAAATATTGGTTATATACATAATTAAAGTGGTGATATTATGAAAAAAGTAATTATTATTCTTTTTTTAATAAGTATTATTAGTATATTTACAAGTAAAAATAAAGATATAATTATACCTAATAATGCAATAAGATTTAGAGTTATTGCAAATAGTAATAGTCTAGGAGACCAACAAGAAAAAACGATTATTAAAAATAATATTGAAAAAGAGGTTTATAATTTAATTAATAAGGAAACTAAAACAAATGATGTAAGAGAGGTTATTCAAGATAATATGGAGGAAATTAATGATATTATGCAAAAGTATAATGTTAAATATAATATTAATTATGGCATAAATTATTTCCCAGCAAAAAATTATAAAGGAATTATATATCCGGCGGGAGATTATGAATCTTTAGTTATAACTTTAGGTGAGGGTTTAGGAGATAATTTCTGGTGTGTTTTATTTCCACCTTTATGTTTAATTGATAATAATAAAAAAGATATGAGTGAGGTAGAATATAAATTATATGTTAAAGAACTAATTGATAAGTTCTAAAATTTAGTCTTCTAAATATGATTTTTTAGGAGGCTTTTTTATGAAACATCTTTTTAGTATTATTTTAATTGGAATTGCTCTTAGTATGGATACTTTTTCTTTAGCTTTAAGTGTAGGAATATTAGATGTTAATAATAAAAAAGCTTTAAAACTTTCTTTAATCGTGGGAATTATGCATTTTATTATGCCTCTTATAGGGGTATTATTAGGAAGCAAATTAATTAAATTATTTGAACTTAAAGCCGATATATTACTGGGAATAATTTTAATTATTATTGCTATTCAAATGCTTATTGATTTAGTTAAAAAAGAAGAAATGAAATTAAATTTAAATACTCTAGGCATGTTTTTATTTGCTTTAGGAGTTAGTTTAGATAGTTTTTCAGTAGGTCTAGGATTAGAAGCCCTAACTAATAATAGATATTTAGCAATGCTTATTTTTAGTATTTGTAGTTTTACTTTTACTTTTATGGGAGTTATTTTAGGAAGATATGCTTCCAAAGTTATGGGAACTTATGCAAATATTTTAGGAATTATTATTTTATTTATTTTAGGTTTTAGTCATTTAATTTAAAAAAATTATTTCCTGGGAAATAATTTTTAAGTTTTAATCTTGTTTTAGTTCGAGACGTTCAAATAAGATTTTAGGTTCATTTAGTTGTAAATTTAATTCTAAATTACCAAAGGAAGATATGGTTTCATAAGCAGTTTTTTGGGTATTTAATTCTTCTAAAATTTTAGTACTCGTCGTGGGAATAAATGGACTTAGAAGAATTGCACAAATACGAATGCTTTCTAATAAATTATAAAGAACTGTCGCTAGTCTTCCTTTTTTAGCTTCTTCTTTGGCTAAAAGCCATGGCGTAGTATCGTCAATGTATTTATTACATTTTCTTAAAACATCCATTATTTCATCGATAGCTTCATTTACTTTTAATTCATTCATTTTGGTTTCAACTATATTTTTAAGATTAGTAACACTAGATATTAAATCATTATCTACTTTTTCCATTTCTTTAGGATTAGTAACAATACCATTAAAATATTTATGAGACATAGTTATAGTTCGATTAACTAGATTTCCTAAATTATTAGCTAAATCGGTATTCGTTCTCGTTATTAAAGCTTCTTCAGAAAAATTACCATCACTACCAAAAGGGACCTCTCTTAATGCGTAGTATCTTACGGCGTCAACACCATAAGCATCAATATATTCGCGAGGGTCTTTATAATTACCTAAACTTTTAGAAATTTTACCATCATTAATTTTTAACCAACCATGGCCAAATACTTGGTGAGGTAAAGGTAAATTTAAAGCCATTAACATACAAGGCCAAATGATTGTATGAAAACGAACTATTTCTTTACCAACTAAATGCAGGTCCGCAGGCCAATATTTTTTAAATAATTTACTATCTTCATTTGGATAACCTAAAGAGGTAATATAGTTAGATAAAGCGTCTATCCAGACATATACAACATGATTAGGGGCAAAATCAACCGGAATTCCCCATTTAAAAGAGGTACGTGATACACATAAATCTTCAAGGCCCGGTTTAATAAAATTATTTAACATTTCATTTTTACGAGATAAAGGTAAGATAAATTCCGGATTTTGGTCATAAAATTCAATTAAACTATTTTGATATTTTGATAATTTAAAGAAATAAGCTTCTTCACTTACAAGTTTGACCTCACGACCACAATCGGGACATTTGCCATCAACAACTTGGCTTTCAGTCCAAAAAGATTCACATGGAACACAGTATAATCCTTTATATTCCCCTAAATAAATATCGCCTTGGTCATATAATTTGTGAAAGATTTTTTGTACAGCTTCTTCATGTTCTTGGTCAGTAGTTCTAATAAAATAATCATAAGAAATACCTAACTTAGCCCATAAATCTTTAGCATTTTCAATTATTTTATCAACGTATTCTTTAGGGGTTACGCCAGCTTCTTTAGCTTTCTTTTCGATTTTTTCGCCATGTTCATCCGTGCCAGTTTGGAAAAAAACATCATAGCCAGTTAATCGTTTATAACGAGCTATGGCATCTGCGATAATCGTCGTGTAACAATGACCAATATGGAAATTAGCACTAGGATAATAAATGGGGGTTGTAATATAAAATTTTTCTTGCATTTTAATTTCTCCTTTAAAACAAATAAAAACCATAAACTAAGGGCGAAATAACCGCGGTACCACCTTAATTCATGATTTTTCATGCACTTTACTTATAACGCTAGTTAGCGTTTAAACTCCAGAGTCATCTTCTATATTACTTAATATTCGTTTACATCAACCACGAACTTTCTTTAAATAAATAATATATACTCATTCCTTCAACATTTAATGAGTTAATTATATCAAAATTAACTTAAATGTCAAGTTTTCTTGCGAAGATACTAGCAATGAGTTTACCTATGCTTAATTCGTTAGTTAAAGGTTTTTCGTTATACATTATAACTAAACCAATACTATCATTTAATGATATGATGGGTATAAAAATAAAATTACCAGTAATATTTAAGTTATCAACATTTAAAGTATAGCTTTCTTTTGTTATGATTTCTCGATTTTCAATAATATTTAAATAATCATTATTTATCGGCTTATATAATAAGTCTTCATTAATTCCTCTTTCAGCGATTATCTTTTCGCGATCAGTAATTATTATTTTATAATTTAAATCATTATAAATTACTTCACATAAAGAATTAGCTAAATCACTTGATGTTTGCATCCGATGATATTTTTTTAAAATTATACTATCATTTTCGGTATATATTTCGACATTTTCGCCATCTCTTATACCTAGATTTCTTCGTATTTCTTTAGGAATTACTATTCGTCCTAATTCATCTATTCTTCTTATTACACCAGTTGATTTCAAGAGCTACAACTCCATTCCTAATATTAATATTTAACAATTAGAAATTTTTATACTAAAAAATATAGAGAATAAATTCCCTATATTATGATAAATATACATGCCTACATTTGAATAAGAAGAAGCTATGCAGACATGGATTTAGGAGGCTATAAATGGCTTCGTTACTGTGCCTTTTCCTGTTATTTCAATATCAGCTTTGAGATAAAAAATAAGTTACTAATTGTTTAGTTACTAACTTATTTAAAAATTCATAACATAAATTAATATTTTCTGTTTCTTTTGACTCTTACTCTAGATAAAGCTTTATATTCTGCAATACCATCATTATAAGCAGTATCAATTTCCTTTTCTATTGTTTCATAGTCCATATCATTGTTTACTGGCACTACTTCAAATTCTTGAGTTTGCTCTTTTGTTGAAATCTCAACTGATTTACTTTTTAATTCTTCTAATTCAATCTTTGCTTCTTCTTCTTTATTTTTTAAATATTCTAATTGCTTTTCTTGACCAGCTATATCTTTTATATACTCTCGTTCTTTACATTTAGTTATAAAACTAAGTATAATTCCTACGGGGTATGAAAAAGCAGCGCCAGCTATAAATGCTAGAATACCACAATATATGTTATAAGAATGCAAATTAAAGATATTCATAATTTTAACTATAAATGAGATTAAGGTTTTGCCATTAAATGAACCTCCAAAAGCGAATCTATTTAAAAGCGCTACACCTAACCCTAAAACTATAGGACTTAAAACACTACTCATTAAAAATATTTTTATATTTTCTTTACAAGCTTTTACCAATTTTTTATTTTCCTTAATATCGGCTTTAATATCTTTTGTTTGTCCTTCAATTATTTCAAGATAATTTTCTTGTTTTACAACGTCATATATATTATTAGTGTTAGGCGTTATATATTTATTACCAGCTCCATCTTGTAATATAACATTGCTATTTAAACGTACATAATTATCATTCATTTTAGTCATTCCCTTCAAATCGAGATTATATTATAGATATATTTTAAAGCCTTGTCAAGTGTTGTACTTATACATGTTAAACCTTTTTGAAAATGTCAGTATAAAATTTTTTGAAAATGTCAGTATTATAATTCAGTATTATAATATGAT